>NZ_JBIVUV010000055.1:0-1004 GCF_044768525.1 Streptomyces sp. NPDC091287 | reverse complement strand
GCGGAGGGTGGGACGAATCAGCAGGCTGCGGCCGACCTCGGCATCGACAGGTCGACCGTGGACCGCTGGCGGGCCCGGTTCATCGCGAAGCGCCTCGATGGTCTGCATGACGAGCCGCGCTCGGGCCGGCCGCCCTCGATCCTCCTCGACCAGGTCGAGGAGGTCGTCGTGGCCACCCTGGAGTCGGTCCCGGGCCAGGACACGCACTGGTCGCGGGCCTCGATGGCCCAGCGCACCGGCCTGTCGAAGTCGACGATCGGGCGCATCTGGAAGCGGTTCGACCTCAAGCCCCACCTGCAGGACTCCTTCAAGCTGTCCACCGATCCGCAGTTCGTCGCCAAGGTCGTCGACGTTGTCGGCCTGTACCACCACCCGCCCGAGAAGGCGGTGGTGCTCTGCGTGGACGAGAAGTCCCAGATCCAGGCGCTGGACCGGTCCCAGCCGGTGCTGCCGATGATGCCGGGTATGCCCGAACGCCGGACCCACGACTACTACCGGCACGGCATCACCAGCCTGTTCGCCGCCTTCAACATCGCCGACGGCACCGTCATATCAGCACTGCATCGCCGACACCGGGCGATCGAGTTCAAGAAGTTCCTGATCCGGATCGACAAGGCGGTGCCCGCCGGACTCGACGTGCACCTCGTCTGCGACAACTACGCCACCCACAACACCGCCGACATCAGGACGTGGCTCGGCAAACACCCCCGCTTTCACGTCCATTTCACCCCCACCGGCTCCTCGTGGATGAACCAGGTGGAGCGGTGGTTCGGCCTACTGACCGACAAACTCATCCGCCGCGGCGTCCACAGATCCGTGAAAGCCCTGGAGAACGACATCACTGCGTGGATCGACACCTGGAACGAGAACCCGCGGCCCTTCACCTGGACCAAGACAGCCGACGAGATCCTCAACTCTCTCGCCGACTACCTCACCAAGGTCGGAACCACCGGCCAGAAAACAGAGCAGAACTAACCCTCAGGATTTCTGGCGCATCACACTAG
>NZ_JBIVUV010000054.1:0-1037 GCF_044768525.1 Streptomyces sp. NPDC091287 | reverse complement strand
GGTGCGGGTGAGGCGCTCGGCGAGGGTCGCGAGGTGGACCCCGGAGCCCTCCGTGTACGTCTCGTCGAGGATGACCGCGACGTACCCGAGCGGGAGCAGCTGGCAGGGGTGCTGCTCGGGCTCCGGGGCCTCTTGCTCGGGCTGCTCCTGGTCGTCGTCCTCGCCGTCGGCGGCGGGCTTCTCCGGCTCGGGCGGCATGGTCGCGATGTAGCCGAGGGCGAGCGCGGTGACCACCCAGGCCGCGGCGACGGTGGCGGACGCGACGGTGGTGTACGGGGTGGCCTTCGTGACGCCGAGGACGATGGCGAGCCCGACCCAGCGGAGCCCGGCGGACCCCTCGGGGTCTGCGGACTGCCGCTTCGCCGGCGCTTTCGCGGCCACCTTCGTCGGCTTCTTCGGCTGCTCCCCCGAGACCTCCTCGGGTTTCTCCTCGTCGTCCGGAGCGTCCTCGGGCTGCTCCTTGGCGGGCTTCTGGGGCGCGGCCGGCGGCTTGGGCTTGGCGTTGCACAGCCAGTTGACGGTGCGGCGTGTGAGCTTCTCGGAGCCGATCCACAGGGCGGTCCAGAAGCGGATCCAGGCCTCCACATCAGGCCCCGACCATCATCGACAGCGCAGCGAAGAACTGGTTCGGCACCGCCCAGATCGATCCGGTCCCGGCCATGGGCCAGGTGAACGCGGCGACCAGGGAGAGCACGGCGGAGCGGGCGGGGTTGAGCGGGGCGAAGACCATGATGACGACCAGGAGGCCGCAGGCTGCGCCGATCCCGACGTCCCCGAAAGGTCCGGCCCCGCCGCCGACGCCGATACCGGTCCAGCCCTGCTCGACGACCTGCTGCGGTGACGCCCAGATTTTCCCGGCGGCGATGTAGGCGGACCCGGCGACGAACGCGGTGATGCCCGCCCAGAGGATGTTGAGCTTGCGGGAGCCCTTGCCGATGACGCCGAAGACCAGGACGGCCGTGGCGATCAGGGCGAGTCCACCGGCGCCGACGTAGTCGAACGTGCCGCCGCTGGCGGGTGCTGCGAGGTACATGACG
>NZ_JBIVUV010000053.1:0-1075 GCF_044768525.1 Streptomyces sp. NPDC091287 | reverse complement strand
CCGGAACGGCCGCGGGCCGCGCGGTGGGGTTCACCGTGCGGCCCGGGGCGGGGTGTTTGCCGGAGGGGTCAGCCCTTGCGGGTGTTGATCTCTTCGGTGAGCTGGGGCACGACGGCGAAGAGGTCGCCGACGACGCCGTAGTCGACGAGCTCGAAGATCGGGGCCTCGGCGTCCTTGTTGATCGCGACGATCGTCTTCGAGGTCTGCATACCCGCCCGGTGCTGGATCGCGCCGGAGATACCCGAAGCGATGTACAGCTGCGGCGACACCGACTTCCCCGTCTGCCCGACCTGGGAGGTGTGCGGGTACCAGCCCGCGTCGACCGCGGCACGCGACGCACCCACCGCGGCCCCCAGACTGTCCGCCAGCGCCTCGATCAGCGGGAAGTTCTCCGCACCGTTGACCCCACGGCCACCGGAGACCACGATCGCCGCCTCCGTCAGCTCCGGACGGCCCGTCGACTCACGCGGCGTCCGCCCCGTCACCTTCGTCCCCCGGGCCGCCCCACCGAACGACACCGCCAGCGCCTCCACCGCACCGCCGGCCGCGGCCGGCTCCACCGGCGCCGAGTTCGGCTTCACCGTGATGACCGGAACACCCCGGGAAACCCGGGACTTCGTCGTGTACGAAGCGGCGAACGCGGCCTGCGTCGCCACCACACCCTGCTCACCGGCCTCCACATCCGTGGCATCCGTGATGACACCCGAACCGACCCGCAGCGCCAGACGAGCAGCGACCTCCTTGCCCTCCGCCGAGGACACCACCAGCACCGCCACCGGCGACACCGCCCCGAACGCCGCCTCCAGCGCATCCACCTTCGGCACCACGAGGTACTCCCCGAACTCCGGGGCATCCGAGACCAGCACCTTCACCGCACCGTGCTCACCCAGCACCGAAGCAGTCGCCTCCGCACCCGCACCCAGCGCCACCGCGACCGGATCACCGATCCGACGCGCCAGCGTCAGCAGCTCCAGCGTCGGCTTACGGACCGCACCGTCCACATGATCGACCAGAACAAGAACTTCAGCCATGACACGCACTCCAGAAAAAGAGAGAAGAGAAGGAGAGAGGAGAG
>NZ_JBIVUV010000052.1:0-1263 GCF_044768525.1 Streptomyces sp. NPDC091287 | reverse complement strand
ACCCCCCTCAACCTCACCACCATCAGCAAAAACCCCACCATCCCCCCACTCCTCCGCAACCTCATCCCCCGCCGCACCACAGCCACCACCGTGCGCGCGACGGACAAGGCATCGCTGCTGACACTGGTGATGGAGCACGTCGCGACGACCCTGGGGCACACGGACGCGGGCGCGATCGACGCGGACACGGCGTTCCAGAGCCTCGGATTCGACTCGCTCACGGCGGTCGAGCTGCGCAACCGCCTCGGCGCGGCCACCGGTATGCGGCTGCCTGCCACGGTCACGTTCGACCACCCGACGCCTGTGGCGCTCGCGGAGTTCCTGCACGGCAAGCTGTCCGGTCAGCAGACCGGCCGCCAGGTGGAGGCACGGGCATCGGCGGACGAGCCGATCGCCATCGTCGGCATGGCCTGCCGATACCCCGGCGACGTGAACACGCCGGAGGACCTGTGGAACATGCTGGTCTCGGGTTCGGAGGGCATCTCGGAGTTCCCCGCGGACCGTGGCTGGGACCTGGAGGCGGTGTACGACCCGGAGAGCTCCCGGCCGGGCACCACCTACTCGGCAGTGGGCGGATTCCTGCATGACGCGGGCGACTTCGACCCCGCGTTCTTCGGCATCAGCCCACGTGAAGCCGCCGCCATGGACCCGCAGCAGCGCCTGTTGCTGGAGACCTCCTGGGAGGCGCTGGAGAGCGCCGGGGTCGACCCGGTCTCGTTGCGCGGCAGCGACACCGGTGTGTTCGCGGGCGCGATGTACCGCGACTACGCCAGCCGGTTCACGACCGCGCCCAAGGGCAACGAGGACGTGGTGGGCACGGGCAACGCCGGAGCTGTCACGTCAGGTCGCGTCTCGTACGGACTCGGCCTGGAGGGGCCGTCGATGACGGTCGACACCGCATGCTCCTCCTCGTTGGTGGCCACCCACCTTGCCGCACAGGCACTGCGGTCGGGTGAGTGCTCACTGGCGCTGGCCGGCGGTGTCACGATCATGGCGACGCCGGATCCGTTCGTGGAGTTCAGCCGTCAGCGGGGACTCGCGACGGACGGCCGCTGCAAGGCGTTCTCCGGCGACGCGGACGGCACCGGCATCTCCGAAGGGGTCGGCCTGCTCCTGCTGGAGCGGCTGTCCGACGCGGTGCGCAACGGCCGCCGGATCCTCGGAGTCGTCCGTGGCTCCGCGGTCAACCAGGACGGCGCGTCCAACGGCCTGACCGCGCCCAACGGCCCGTCGCAGGAGCGGGTCATCATGCAGGCGCTGGCC
>NZ_JBIVUV010000051.1:0-1318 GCF_044768525.1 Streptomyces sp. NPDC091287 | reverse complement strand
CTGTCGTCTCAGGTGGAGTTCTGGCGTGCGGAGCTGGCGGACGCTCCCGCCATCCTCCAGCTGCCCCTGGACCGACCCCGCCCGGTCATCAGCTCCCACCGAGGTGCGACCACCACCTTCGACATCCCCCACCACACCACCACCGCACTACGCACCCTCGGCCACGAACACAACGCCACCATGTTCATGGTCACCCTCGCCGCGTTCCACACCGTCCTCGCCCGCTACACCGCCACCAACGACGTCCTCATCGGCACCCCCATCACCGCACGCCCCCATTCCGAACTCGAACCACTCATCGGCCTCTTCCTCAACACCCTCATCATCCGAGCCGACCTGACCGACAACCCCACCTTCACCACCCACCTCCACAACGTCCGCACCACCGCACTCAACGCCTACGCCCACCAAGACCTCCCCTTCGACCACCTCATCGAAGTACTCGCCCCCACCCGCGACCTCAGCCACAACCCCCTCGTCCAGATCATGTTCCAACTCAACACCCTCACCCCACCCACCCTCACCCTCCCCAACCTCACCACCACCCCCTTCACACCCAACGAAGAAGTCACCCGCTTCGACCTCTCCCTCCACCTCACCGAAAACACCAACAACACCCTCACCGGCCAAATCGTCTACAACCCCGACCTCTACAACCCCACCACCATCCAACGCATCACCAACGCCTACCTCAACACCCTCAACGCCATCACCCACGACCCCAACCAACACCTCTCCGAACTCCCCCACATCGACCCCGCAGAACACCAGCAACTCACCACCCACTGGAACAACACCACCACCCCGAACACCGGCCCCACCACCATCACCGAACTCTTCAACACCCAACTCACCCAAACCCCCCACGCCCCCGCACTCACCGCCAACACCCCCACCGGCACCACCACCCTCACCTACCAGCAACTCGACAACACCGCCCGCCACACCGCCCACCAGCTCCACACCGCAGGCGTCAAACCAGGCCACATCGTCGGCATAACCGCCACCCACCCCCACGAAATGATCATCGGCATCCTCGCCACCCTCCACACCGGAGCCGCTTACCTCCCCCTCGACCCCACCTACCCCACCCACCACCTCAACCACATGATCAACGACAGCGGCACCACCCACATCCTCACCGGCACCGACACCCCCACACCCGCCAACCACCACGCCACACACATCCCCATCCACACCACACCCACCCACACCACCCCACCCACCACACCCCACACACCCCAACCCCACGACCTCGCCTACGTCATCTACACCTCCGGATCCACCGGACAACCCAAAGGCGTAGAAATCACCCACG
>NZ_JBIVUV010000050.1:0-1437 GCF_044768525.1 Streptomyces sp. NPDC091287 | reverse complement strand
ACTGATCGTTTCAGAATGAGTTCAGCTGGGGGCCTTGTGCCCGGTGATCTTGGGCGGCAGGGTGTCCGGGTGCGTGCTGATCTTGTTTCGGATGACCTGTGGGAACGGGTGGCCCCGCTTCTGCCGCCCGCGCCCGTACGGCGCCACCGCTACCCAGGCCGCCTGCGTGTTCCCGACCGGGCCGCCCTCTCAGCCGTCATGTACGTGTTGCGGACCGGTGTCGCCTGGCGCGATGTCCCGGCCGAGACGGTGGGCTGCTCCGGGGTGACGGCCTGGCGACGGCTACGGGACTGGACCGAGGCCGGTGTCTGGTCTCGCCTGCACGCCGCCCTACTGACCGAACTACGCCGCGCTGACCTTCTCGGGCTGGACGACTGCGCCGTAGACGGGTCGCATATTCGGGCCCTGAAAGGGGGGATCATGTCGGCCCCTCACCCGTCGACCGCGCCCGTCCCGGCTCCAAGCACCATCTGATCGTCGACCGCCACGGCACCCCGCTCGCCGTCACCCTCACCGGCGGGAACCGACATGACGTCACCCAGTTGCTGCCGCTACTGGACGCAGTCCCAGCTATCCGGGGTCTACGAGGACGTCCCCGCCGCAAGCCCCGACGTCTGTACGCCGACCGGGGGTACGACTTCGACAAGTACCGCCGCCTGCTGAGGCAGCGCGGCATCAAGCCGATGATCGCCCGACGCGGCGTCGCGCACGGATCCGGACTGGGCAAGGTGCGCTGGGTGGTCGAGCGCGCCTTCGCCTGGCTGCATCAGTTCAAGCGGCTCCGCACCCGTTACGAACGACGCGCAGATCTCCACCAGGGCCTGCTCGAACTGGCCTGCAGCCTGATCTGTCTGCGCCGCCTTCTCCGCCCCTCATCCTGAAGGATCAGTGTGGGCGACGTACCGAGCCGGAGGCAGGGTGGTGAAGTCGAGTTCCTGCCCTTACGAGCTGAACTCAGGTGAGGTCGAAGGTGATGCTCACGGAGCCGTCCCAGTCCGGTGCCTCCGTAAGCGTGAGGGTTCCATCCTCGGCCTCGACGACTCGCACCGTGATCCCGCCGCGGTCTTCACCGGGAAACGCAATGGAGAAGTGGGGGTCCATCTCCACGAGGAAGTCCCAGCCCTCGCGTTGGGGCGGTTCAAGGGCGGTGGCATGCCGCCCGGTTGCCCGCCACTTGCCGACCGCGTCGACAGTGGCGGTGATGTCGATGTCGTACTCCTCCAGGCACGTCGCGTGATTGGCCCACCATTCGAGGCGGGCCCGACCCTCGAATCGATCCATGAGCACACTATGCACGGTGCCCTGGCCGTACGGGTGAGTCTGCCGGCTGTCGTGGGTCAGGCCGCGAGACAGAACTGCACGGGGCAGACCGGGCAGGCTCTCGCCTCATCCGGCGGCGCCCCATACGCCTCGCGACCTCATTCTGAAACCATCAGT
>NZ_JBIVUV010000049.1:0-1514 GCF_044768525.1 Streptomyces sp. NPDC091287 | reverse complement strand
GAGCTGATGACCGGGCGGGGTCGGTCCAGGGGCAGCTGGAGGATGGCGGGAGCGTCCGCCAGCTCCGCACGCCAGAACTCCACCTGAGACGACAGTTTGCTGTCCTCGAACCAGCGTCGCTGCCAGGCGGCGAAGTCGGCGTACTGCACCGGAAGATCCGGCAGTGAAGCGTTCCGGCCCTCGACCAACGCGGTGTACAGCAGCTGGAGTTCATCGAACAGCACCGTCCGGGACCAGGCGTCGGCCACCACGTGGTGCATCGTCACCATCAATACGTGGTCGTCGGCCGCCAGCCGCAGCAGGCCCGCGCGAAACATCGGTCCGGTGGAGAGATCGAACGGCGTGAGCGCCTCGGCCGCGACCATGCGACGAGCCGCGGACTCCGGCTCCGGTTCCGCCGAAATGTCGGTCACCGGCAGGTCCACCGGCTGCGGCGCACTGACCGACTGCCACGGCCGGCCGCCCTCGTCGTGAAGGGTCGTCCGCAGGACTTCGTGCCGCGCCACCACACCGCTCAGCGCCGCGCCCAGCGCGTCCACGTCGAGCGCGCCGTTCAGCCGCACCGCGTCGGGGACGTTGTAGAAGGGGTTGTTCGGCATCAGCTGGTCGAGGAACCACAACCGCTGTTGGGCGAACGACAGCGGGAGCTGCTCGGTCCTGGGCACCGGCTGGAGTGCTCCCCAGGTCCTGTCGACGGTGCTGGTCAGGCTGTTTACGTGCTCTGCCAGCGCGGTGATGGTGGGGCTGTCGAAGATCACCCGCAGGGTCATCTCCGTGTCGAAGGCCTCGTTGACCCGGGAGATGACTTGGATGGCGAGCATGGAGTGGCCGCCGAGTTGGAAGAAGTCGTCGTGGATGCCGATGGGGGTGATGTCGAGGAGCTCGGACCAGATGGCCGAGATGGCCTCCTGGGCGGGATTGGTGGGCGCTTGGAAGGCTGCGTCCAGCTCGGGGCGCGCCCCGTCGGGTTCGGGCAGGGCGCGGCGGTCGAGCTTGCCACCGGGCCCGACCGGGAGCTTGTCCAGCGCCATGATCACGGAGGGGACCATGTGGTCGGGCAGCAACTGTGCGAGGTCGTCGCGAAGCTGGGGGCCGGCGGAGTCCTGCCACGTCTGCCCCGGGGCGGAGGTGACGTAGGCGATGAGCCGTAGCGCGTCGGGCGTGTCACCGTGGACGATGACGACAGCCTGGTCCACGCCGGTGTGCTTGCGCAGGGTGGCCTCGATCTCGCCCAATTCGATGCGGTAGCCGCGGATTTTGACCTGGTTGTCGACCCGGCCGAGGAACTCCAGGTCTCCCGAGGGCAGGTAGCGCACGAGGTCGCCCGTACGGTAGAGCCGGTCGCCCGGCTCCCCGAACGGGTCGGGTACGAACCGCTCGGCGGTGAGCCGTGGTCTGTTGAGGTAGCCCCTGCCCACACCGGCGCCGCCGATGTAGAGCTCGCCGGGGACGCCGGCGGGTGTGAGGGCCTGGTGGGCGTCGAGGACGTAGAGCCGGGTGTTGGTGATCGGCTT
>NZ_JBIVUV010000048.1:0-1565 GCF_044768525.1 Streptomyces sp. NPDC091287 | reverse complement strand
TTGGAGGGTGGTGAGGGTGTGTTCGGTGACGTCGTGGATGTTGCCGGTGGGGACTTCGATCAGGGTGTGATCGGTGGTCCGGGTGTTCGGGGTGATCTGCGGCCAGGCGACCTCGAACAGCCCGTCGATGGGTGGTGTGAGTTCGGCGCCGACGGGGCGGGTGAGGAGACGGTCGATCGTGAGGACGGGGGTGCCGTTCTCGTCGATGGCGTGGAGGCTCAGTCCGTTGCCGTCGTCGGGTGCCAGCCGGACCCGGATGGTTCCGGCTTCCCTGGTGTGGAGGGTGACGCCGTTCCAGGAGAACGGTAGGGCCAGGCTGTCCGCGGTGCCTGCCGCCGGGTGCAGCGCGGCGTCGAGCAGTGCCGGGTGTATGCCGAAGCCGTTTTCCGGAACCTGGACTTCGGCGTAGAGGACTTCTCCGTCACGCCATGCGTGGGTGAGGCCCTGGAACACCGGGCCGTACTCCAGTCCGCGCTGGGTGAGCGTGACGTACAGCTCGTCCACGTCGAGAGGTGTGCCGGCGGGGGGCCAGGCGAATTCCTGGGGTGTGGCGGGGGTCGAGCTGAGGGTACCGGTGGCGTGGAGGGTCCAGTCGTTGTCGGTGCGCGAGTGGATCGTCACGGCGTCGTCGATGACCTTGACCTGGACCTGGACGGCCTCGGTGAGCAGCATCGGAGCCTCGATGACGAGCTCGTCGAGCGTGCTGTGGCCGGCGAGTTCACCTGCGTGGAGGGCCATGTCGACCAGGGCTGTGCCGGGGACGACGACGGTGCCGCGTACCTTGTGGTCCGCGAGCCACGACGAAGGCGACAACCGCCCCGTGAGCACCGTGCTCTCGCCGTCCGCGAGCCGGAGCAGCCCGCCCAGCAACGGGTGCCCGCTCTCGCCCAGCCCGAGCTCGGTCGCGTTGCCTCCGCCTGTCGGCACCAGCCAGTAACGCTCGTGCTGGAACGCGTACGTCGGCAGGTCGACCAGATTCCCCTGGGCGACGGTGACCGGGCGCCCGTGGACGTAGGCGGTGCCGAGTGCGGTGAGGGTGGTGGTGGTCTCGTCGCGTCCGCGGCGCAGTGCTGCGGTGAAGGTGCCTTCTGCGGATTGCTGGGCCTGGGCGGTGAGGACGCCGTCGGGGCCGAGTTCGATGTAGGTGGTGACGCCGCGTGTCTCCAGCTCCACCACGGCGTGGTGGAAGCGGACTGCCGAGCGGACCTGGGTGACCCAGTACTCGGGATCGGTCAGGTCACTGTCGACGGCCACGGTCGAGACGATCGGGATCTGGGGTGCGGAGTAGGTGAGGGTACGGGCCACGGTGCGGAAGTCGTCGAGCATCGCGTCCATGTGGTGCGAGTGGAACGCGTGGCTGACAGCCAGTTGCTTGGTCTTGCGGTGGGCGAAGTGTGCCGCGATCTTCGCTGTGTTGTCGCCGGAGACCACGATCGAGCGGGGTCCGTTGATGGCGGCGATGCTGACCGTGTCGTCGAGGTGGGGGGTGATTTCTTCTTCGGTGGCTTCGATGGCGGTCATGGTGCCGGTGTGGGGGAGGGCGTCCATGAGGGTGGCGCGGGCGG
>NZ_JBIVUV010000047.1:0-1753 GCF_044768525.1 Streptomyces sp. NPDC091287 | reverse complement strand
AGGGCTTGCCGGGAAACAAGTCGTAGCTTCCAGCTGTGGGGCTCGTTGGTCTGGTATGGGGAGACCGGAGGGGATCGAGGCCGTTCTGGCGGCGAAGTTCCAGGTGTTGTTGCCGCATCTGGACGAGCGTCAGCGTCGGCTGGCCATAGGGGCGGAAGCACTGTCGCTGGGGCATGGCGGCATCAGGATCGTCGCCGCTGCAGCCGGGGTCCGGGAGGCTACAGTCTCGCGTGGGGCGGCTGAACTGGACTCCGGTCAGGGCCCGTTGGGGCGGGTGCGCCATCCCGGCGGAGGGCGGAAGAAGGCGGCCGAGCTGGACTCTGGGCTGCGTCCGGCACTGCTGGCGCTGGTCGAGCCCGACGAGCGGGGCGACCCGATGTCGCCGCTGCGCTGGACGACGAAGTCGACCCGGAAGCTGGCGGCGGAGCTCACCCGCCAGGGGCACCGGGTCTCCGCCGATACCGTCGCCGGCCTGCTGCGGGAAGAAGGCTTCAGCCTGCAGGCCAACGCCAAGACCATCGAAGGTGCCCAGCACCCCGACAGGGATGCCCAGTTCCGCCACCTCAACGAGCAGGCTCGAGACCACCGGGACGCCGACGACCCGGTGATCAGCGTGGACAGCAAGAAGAAGGAGCTGATCGGCGACTACAGGAACGCCGGGCACGAATGGCAGCCCGCAGGACAGCCCGTGAGGGTGAAGACGCACGACTTCCCCGGCCAGGCCGAGAAGGCAATTCCCTACGGAATTTACGACATGACGGCGAACACCGGCTGGATCAGCATCGGCACCGATCACGACACGGCGGCGTTCGCCGTCGCCTCGATCCGCCGCTGGTGGCAGGCGGTCGGCCGGCACGACTACCCCCGCGCCCGCCGGCTGCTGATCACCGCTGACGGTGGCGGCTCCAACGGCTACCGCACTCGCGGCTGGAAGACCCAGCTCGCCGACCTCGCCGCCGAGACCGGCCTTGAGATCACGGTGTGTCACCTGCCGCCCGGCACCTCGAAGTGGAACAAGATCGAGCACCGGCTGTTCTCCCACATCACCATGAACTGGCGAGGAAGGCCCCTGACCAGCCACGAAGTCATGCTCCAGACCATCGCCGCGACCACCAGCCGCACCGGCCTCACCGTCCAGGCCGAACTCGACAGCGGTGGGTACCCCACCGGCATCCGCGTCAGCGACGACGAGATCGCTGCCCTGCCCATCACCCGCCACCGCTTCCACGGCGACTGGAACTACACCCTCCACCCCCAGCGCCCGACGGACACGGCGACCACCACCAGCACACAGGACGAGGCCCTGGCGGACAGACCGGCCCGCCTCACGGGGCATTCGCTACAGGACCCGGAACTGACCGGGATGACCCGCCGGCAGCTCAACGAACTCATCAACGTGCTGACTCCAGCGATGGAAATTCAACGCGAGCAAGTGCTCCGCACCCGCAGAGGCCACGAACGCCTGGTGGCCCCTGGCACAGGCGCCAAACCCAAGCTCACCTCAGCCGACCGGGTCCTGGCCACCGTGCTCCACCTGCGAAAACTCGCGACCATGGACCTCCTGGGCCAGCTCTTCAACACCACCGCCATGACCATCAGCCGCGCAGCGAAAGACGTCCGCCCGCTCCTGGAAGCCCACGGAGTTCACATCCCCGCCTCGACCGCCCGCTTCCGCACACCGACTGACATCGCGAGATTCCTCGACCTCGACAAGAGCAAGATCAAACCGACGTGTTGATTCCCGGCAAGCCCT
>NZ_JBIVUV010000046.1:0-2134 GCF_044768525.1 Streptomyces sp. NPDC091287 | reverse complement strand
TTCGTCCTCTACTCCTCACTCGCCGGCACCCTCGGCAACCCCGGACAAGCCAACTACGCCGCCGCCAACGCCTACCTCGACGCACTCGCCCAACAACGCCACACCCAAGGACTCCCCGCCACCTCCATCGCCTGGGGACTCTGGGCCAACACCAGCGGCACCACCCAACACCTCACCAACACCGACCACGCCCGCCTCACCCGCGACGGCATCACCCCCATCACCACCGAACACGGAACCGCACTCTTCGACGCCGCCCTCGGCCTCAACACCCCCACCACCATCGCCACCCCCCTCAACCTCACCACCATCAGCAAAAACCCCACCATCCCCCCACTCCTCCGCAACCTCATCCCCCGCCGCACCACAGCCACCACCGTGCGGCAGGAGGACGGCAGGGCGTTCGGCGCATCGCTCGTCGGTCTCGACGAGGCGGAGCAGCAGGCACGGGTGCTGGATCTGGTGCGGTCGCAGATCGCGTCGGTGCTGGGCCACAACGACGCCGGCGCGATCCCTCCGGACATCGCGTTCGAGCAGCTCGGCTTCGACTCGCTCACCGCGGTGGAGCTGCGCAACCAGCTCACCAGGGCTACCGGCGTACAGCTGTCGGCGACGCTGGTGTTCGACCACCCGACGGCGACGGCGCTGGCGGAGCACCTGCGCGACACGCTCGCCCCCAGTGGCCGCAAGGCCGCCCGGGCCAAGCTCGACGAGGTCGCGGCGTTGCTGTCGACGCTCGTCGTGGATTTCGACGATCACTCGCTCATCACCGAGCACATCGAAGAGCTCCTCACCCAGTGGCGCCGCACAGGGGACGAGCCCAGCTCCCCCACCGACGACTCCGACCTCAACGCAGCGAGTGACGAAGAGCTGTTCAGCCTCGTCGAAACGAACAGGAAGGCCTGACGGCAATGGCGAACGAAGCGAAGCTCCGCGAGTACCTCAAGAAGGCGATCGCCGACACCCGCCAGGCCCAGCACGAGTTGCAGGAGGTCCGGGGCGCGGCGAGCGAGCCGATCGCGGTCATCGGCATGGCGTGCAGGTTCCCCGGGGGCGTGACGGACCCGGAGAGCCTCTGGCGGCTCGTGGCCGATGGCCGGGACGGCATGACGGACTTCCCCGTCAACCGTGGCTGGGACAACGAGGGCATCTACGATCCCGATCCGGAGGCGTTCGGCACGACCTACGTGCGCACGGGTGGATTCCTGCACGACGCCGACCGGTTCGACCCCGAGTTCTTCGGCATCTCGCCCCGCGAGGCGACGGCGATGGACCCGCAGCACCGTCTGCTGCTGGAGACGGCGTGGGAGACGCTGGAGGACGCGGGCATCGCCCCGCAGTCGTTGCACGGCAGCAAGACCGGCGTCTACACGGGCGTGATGTACCACGACTACTCCTCGCGGGTCAGCGAGGTGCCGCCGGCTCTGGAGGGCCTGATCGGGCCGGGGAACGCGGGGTCGATCGCGTCCGGTCGCATCTCCTACACGCTGGGACTTGAGGGTCCGGCCGTCACGATCGACACGGCGTGCTCGTCCTCGCTGGTGGCGACGCACCTGGCGGTGCAGGCTCTGCGTACGGGCGAGGTGTCCTACGCGCTGAGCGGCGGCATCGCGGTCATGGCGACGCCGGAGACGTTCGTGGAGTTCAGCCGCCAGCGGGGGCTCGCAGCCGACGGCCGCTGCAAAGCGTTCTCCAGTGACGCGGACGGCACCATCTGGGGCGAGGGCGTCGGGCTGCTGATGCTGGAGCGACTGTCCGACGCGGTGCGCAACGGGCACACGGTCCACGCCGTGATCCGTGGCTCCGCGGTCAACCAGGACGGCGCGTCCAACGGCCTGACCGCACCCAACGGCCCGTCACAGGAGCGGGTGATCCAGTCGGCGCTGAAGAACGCGCGCCTGTCGGTGTCCGATGTGGACGTGGTGGAGGCACATGGCACGGGCACCACCCTGGGTGACCCCATCGAGGCCCAGGCCCTCCTCGCCACCTACGGCCAGGGCCGCCCGACCGACCGCCCACTCCGCCTCGGCTCCCTCAAGTCCAACATCGGCCACACACAAGCAGCAGCCGGTGTCGGCGGCATCATCAAAATGATCATGGCCATGCGCCACGGAACCATGCCCCAAACCCTCCA
>NZ_JBIVUV010000045.1:0-2214 GCF_044768525.1 Streptomyces sp. NPDC091287 | reverse complement strand
CGACCGCCCGCTTCCGCACACCGACTGACATCGCGAGATTCCTCGACCTCGACAAGAGCAAGATCAAACCGACGTGTTGATTCCCGGCAAGCCCTAAGAGCTCGTAACAAGATCTTGTTGTTCAAGCGTTCTGGTCGGGTGGGGCAGAGTCTGCGCTAGGAGAGCATGCGCGGGCTGAGGGCGGTAATCGAAGTTGGCAAGGACGGCTCCGATGCTGAGTGCGCGACTTTGCCTCTGGATCATCGCCGTGGCCCGGTGGTGCCAGGGGCCAAGATGCCCCTGCGCTGAGTGGGGCCGCCTTCTGCCCCAAGGCTGTGGCGTGCGCCTGCCACGACGGTGGGCAACCGTTTGTTGATCTCGGCCGTCATATGCACATGACGACGACGCCTGCCCTCCCATCCCTTGTGCTGCGCGGCAGCAGTGCCACCGCCCGCTTCGGGGACGGATTCCACTACGTGCAGTGGGAACAGGACGGGCGCGTGACACGAATTCCGCTGGACGCCATCGAAGCGGTCCGCAGTCTCGACCGCTCGTTCGAGGTCGTGCTGACGACTGCAGAGGCCGGCCGCCCTCCTGCCGTGTACGCGGTTCACGATGCCAGCGCCGCTGCCGTGACCGCGTTCTGCGCCGCTCTGCAGGCCCGCCTGCCCGAGAGAGAGGCCGAAGGACCGCGCGTCGACGGCGAAGATCTGATCACCGAAGTGCCTGCTGGACACCCCCGAAGGCCCTCGAAGCGCGTTCTCACTGTCGCCGCGATCGCGCTCTTCGCGGTGATCGATGTGGCAGTGGCGGTTCTCCGCGAGCCGGTGTGGGCGATCGCGCTGCCGTTCGTTCAGCTCTTCTCGAGCGCGGGGGTATTCATGGCTCTGACGCTGGGACGTGGCCTGTACGACGCGCTGCGCCTCCCCAAGCACGGCATCACGGTGATGGCCGAACTCGACCACTACACCGACAAAACCAAGGTGTACCGGTATGTGGACCAGGACGGCGGGCTGCACTTCTACCGGGAGTCGACCGGCGGGCAGCAACTGGAGCTCAGTTACGACCCGCGCAACCCCAGCCGCGCCTCCGCCCGCCAGTCCCTGTACGGCCAGGTCATGATGGCACTGATGGCAGTCGTGGGCCTCGGCATGGCCTGCGGCGGGCTTGGAGTTACCGGGTACCAGCTCTTCATCGCGTTGCGTGGCTGACTCCTGTACGCGCGCGTGACGAGCACTTCTTGAACTGGTACCACTGCCTATGATCGGCACTGCTTGAGGCGTCTGAAGCAGATCAGGCTGCAGGCGAGGGAGACGAAGGCGTCGTGGAGCTCGGTGCGGCGTTCCCAGCGCACGGCGAGCCGCTTGAACTGGTGGAGCAGGGCGAAGGTCTGCTCGACGACGTAGCGGAGCTTGCCGATGCCCTTGATGTTCGGGGACCCCTTGCGGGAGATGACAGGCAGGATCCGTCGGTTCCGCAGTGAGTCGCGGTGGCGTTGGAGTCGTAGCCCTTGTCCGCGAGCAGGGATTCAGGTCGGCGACGGGGGTGGCCGGGGCGCCCTGCGACGGGCGGGATGCTGTCGACCAGGGCGAGGGTCTGGGTGACGTCGTTGACGTTCGCCGCGGTCGTGATGACCTTCAGTGGGGTGCCGCGTCCGTCGCAGATCAGATGGTGCTTGCTGCCTGTCTTCCGCCGGTCGACCGGCGACGGACCGGTGTCGGCGCCCCCTTTTCCGCGCGGATGTGAGCCATCCACGCAGGCCCGTGACAGTCGAGCTCGCCGGCCGCGTTCAGCTCGGCGAGTATGACCCGGTGCAGCCGGTCGAAAGCCCCTGCCTTCTGCCACCGGTCCAGGCGACGCCAGCACGTCTGCCCAGAGCCGAAGCCCAGTTCCAACGGCAGAAGTTGCCAGGCTATGTCGTTGTAGAGGACGAACAGAATGCCCTGCAGACAGAGCCGGTCCGACACCGGCCGAGGCCCCGGAGACCGATCCGGCCACGGCGGCAACAACGGCTCGATCAACGCCCACAACTCATCGTCCACGATCCACGGTCGAGTACCCACACCATCACGAACAGCCGAATCGTCACACCAGTAACGCCCAACCAGCCCACATCAACAAGATCGTGTTACGAGCTCTAAGGGCTTGCCGGGAATCAACACGTCGGTTTGATCTTGCTCTTGTCGAGGTCGAGGAATCTCGCGATGTCAGTCGGTGTGCGGAAGCGGGCGGTCG
>NZ_JBIVUV010000044.1:0-5044 GCF_044768525.1 Streptomyces sp. NPDC091287 | reverse complement strand
AACCGCCTCGCCAGAGCATTCGCCCGCTCGTTCAGCTCCCCGTACGTCAACGACTCCACGCCCAGCGAAAGAGCACGAGCCCCCGGCGCAACAGCGACACGAGCCTCGAACAACGCAGGCAACGTGGCACCACCACCATCACCACCGCCGGCATCACCGTTCCACTCCACCAGCACCTGACGGCGCTCGGCTTCGGAGATCACGTCGACCTGTGAAACGCGGAGTGCCGGGTTGGCGGCGACCGCTTCCAGGAGGCACGCGAACCGGTCGATCAGCGTCTGGGCGGTGGCGTGGTCGTACAGGTCGGTGTTGAAGACCAGCGTTCCCCACAGGCCCGCGGGTCCGCCGTTCGCGTCGAACGACTCGCCGATGGAGAAGTCGAGGTCGAACTTGGCCGTGAGGTTGTTGGCGGGGTGCAGCCGGGTTTCCAGGCCGGGGAAGCGGAGGTTCAGCTCGGAGGTGTTCTGGAACGTCAGCATGGTCTGGAAGAGCGGGTTCCGGGAGAGCGACCGGTTCGGGCTGAGGGTCTCCACCAGCAGGTCGAACGGGACTTCCTGGTGGGCGTAGGCGGCGAGGTCGGTCTCGCGGACCCGTTCCACCAGCTGCCGGAAGGTGGGGTCGCCCGACAGGTCGTTGCGCAGCACCAGCGTGTTGACGAAGAAGCCGATGCCGTCCGCGAGGGACTCGTCGTTGCGGCCCGCTATGGCGGTGCCCAGGGGGATGTCGGTGCCCGCGCCGAGGCGCGACATCAGGGCGGCGAGGCCCGCCTGCACCACCATGAAGAGGCTGGCGCCGCTGCCGCGTGCGATGTCGGTCAGCGCCCTCTGCAGGTCGGCGCCGAGCGTGAACTTCAGCTGGTCGCCGTCGTTGCCGAGCACCGCGGGGCGGGGGCGTTCGGTGGGCAGGTCCGTCTGGGCAGGGAGGTTGGCCAGGGTCTCCTTCCAGTAGTCGAGCTGGGTGCTGAGCACGCTGTCCGGGTCGTCCGTGCTGCCCAGGACGCCGGCCTGCCACAGGGTGTAGTCCGCGTACTGGACGGTCAGCGGCTTCCAGTCGGGGGCATCGCCCGCGCTCCGGGCGGCGAAGGCGGCGGCGAGGTCGTCGACGAGGGGGACGAACGACCAGCCGTCGGCCACAATGTGGTGCACCACGACGAGGAAGATGTGCTCCGTGGGGCTGAGCACCAACAGGTCGGCCCTGATGGGCAGTTCGTTGGCGAGGTCGAAGCCGCGCCGGGACACCTCGGTGAGCTTCTCCTCCAGTTTGTCCTCGTCCACTTCGCTGACCCGGACGTCCACGTGTGCCCGGTCGGCGGGCAGCACCAGCTGGGAGGGTGCGTCGCCGTGGTCGGGGAACAGGGTGCGCAGGCTCTCGTGCCGGGCGATGACGTCGTGCAGCGCGGCGTACATCGCCTCCCTGCGCAGTGCCCCGGTGAAGCGCAGGGACACGCCGAGGTTGTAGGTCGCGCCACCGCCCTCCATCTGGTTGATGAACCACAGCCCGCGCTGCGGGAACGCCAGCGGGATCACTTCGGGGCGCTCGGCGGGGGTCAGCGGCGGCCGTGCCCCAGCGGCCTGTCCGACGAGCACGGCGAGCTGGGCCACGGTCGGCGCGTCGAACAGGTCGCGCACCGCGACGTCGACGCCGAGCACGGCCTGGATGCGCAGCACGAGCCGGGTGGCGAGCAGCGAGTGTCCGCCCAGCTCGAAGAAGTTGTCGTCGATGGTGACGGCCGCCGACGCCGGTTCGAGGATCTCGGCGAACAGACCGCACAGCACCTGCTCCTCGGGGGTGCGGGGCTGCCGTCCCGCACCGTCCGACGTGAGGTCGGGGACGGGCAGGGCCTTGCGGTCGAGCTTGCCGTTGGGGGTGAGCGGGAGGGCGTCCAGGGCCATGACGGCGCCGGGCACCATGTAGTCGGGCAGTACGGCGGTGAGGTGTTCGCGCAGTGCGGTCACGTCGATCTGCTCGCCCGCGGCGGGAACCGCGTAGGCGACGAGCCGCTTGTCGCCGGGCCGGTCCTCGCGGACGATCACGGCGGACGAGCCGACCCCGGTGTGGCGGGCCACCGCGGCCTCGACCTCGCCGAGTTCGATGCGGAAGCCGCGGATCTTGACCTGGTCGTCGGCGCGGCCCGCGAAGACGAGCGCGCCTTCGGCGTTCCAGCGGGCGAGGTCGCCCACCCGGTACATGCGGCTGCCGTCGGGGCCCAACGGGTCGGGCACGAAGCGCTCGGCGGTCAGCCCGGGGGCGCGCCAGTAGCCGCGTGCCAGGCCTTCGCCCGCGACGTACAGCTCGCCGACGACGTTCGGCGGCACCGGGTGCAGTCCTTCGTCGAGGACGTAGGCGCGCGTGTTGTCGAGGGGACGGCCGATCGGTATGACATCGGGGACGTCGTGGGCCGACGTGAGGCGGTGGTGGGTGGCGAACGAGGTGGTCTCGGTCGGGCCGTAGGTGTCCTTGAAGACCAGTTGCGGGTGGCGGGCGAGCAGGTCGCGCACGGCGGTGCCGGGGACGATGTCGCCGCCCGCGAGGAGTTCGCGCACGCCTTCGAGGCAGTCGAGGTCGTTCTCGGCGACGACCCTGAACAGTCCCGCGGTCAGGTGGAGTCCGGTGATGCCGTGCCCCGCGACCATCCGCCGCAGCGTGGCGACGTCCATGTCGTGCGGGGGCGCGACGACGACGGTGCCGCCGGTCAGCAGCGGCATCCACAGTTCGTAGTTGGCCGCGTCGAAGGCGTGCGGGGCGTGCAGCAGCACACGGCGGTGCGCGTCGGCGGCGAAGCAGCTGTCGAGGGCGAACGCGAGGAGGTCCCTGTGGGTGATCGCGACGCCCTTGGGGCGGCCGGTGGATCCCGAGGTGAACATCACGTACGCGAGCCGGTCGGGCAGGCCCGTGACGGCGGGGGCGGTGGCCGGCAGCCCCGCGGTCTCCCGCTCGTCGTCGACGTGGATCACGGTCGCCGTGTGCGGGAAGTCGAGTGCGGGCTGGGTGTCGTCGACGAGCAGCACCGATGCCTCGGTCTGTTCGATGACGAGTTTCCAGCGGGTCTGCGGGGCGCGGGCGTCCAGCGGCACGTAGGCGCCGCCCGCCTTCAGGACGGCGAGCAGCGAGACGACCAGGTCGACGGAGCGCTGCTGGAGCACGGCGACCCGTGACTCGGGGCCGACTCCCGCGGCGAGGAGCCGGTGGGCGAGCCTGTTGGAGCGTTCGTCCAGCGCGCGGTAGGAGACGGTGGTGCCGTCCTCGGTGATGAGGGCGTCGGCGTGGGGGTCGGCGGCCACCTGCTCGGCGAACCGGGCGGGGACGGTCGCCGAGAGGGCGGGCACGTCGCGGACGGTGCCGGTGCCCCGGTCGGTCAGCAGCGCGGTCTCTTCGGAGCGCAGCAGGTCGATGTCGGCGATGCTCGCGTCAGGCCGCTCGGTGACGGCCCGCAGGACGCGGACGAGCCGGTCGGCGAGGGTCTGCGCGGTGCCCCGGTCGAAGAGGTCGGTGGCGTACAGGACCTGGCCGCTGATTCCGGCGGGCTCGCCTTCGGCTCCGTACCGCTCGCTGAAGTCGAATTGCAGGTCGAACTTGGCGATGGTGAGGTCGCCGGGCTCGACGGTGGCGCGCAGGCCCGGCAGGTCCAGGGTGCGGTCGAGGTCGTCCTGCATGCTGAGCAGGATCTGGAAGAGCGGGTGGCGGGAGAGCGAGCGGTCGGGGTTGAGGACCTCGACGAGGCGCTCGAAGGGGACGTCCTGGTTGGCGTACGCGGCGAGGTCGGCCTTCCTGACCCGCTCGACGAGGTCGGTGAACGCCGGGCGCCCCGATGTGTCGGTGCGCAGCACCAGGGTGTTGACGAAGAACCCGACGAGGTCGTCGAGCGCCTCGTCGGTGCGGCCCGCGATGGGGCTGCCGATGGGGATGTCGTCGCCCGCGCCGAGCCGGGACAGGAGTGTGGCGAGCGCGGCCTGGAGGACCATGAAGACGCTGGCGCCCGTGGAGTGGGCCACGCCGATGAGCGCGCGGTGCAGTTCGGGGTCCAGTTCGCAGTCGAGTACGGCGCCGTGGTGGCCCGCGACGGAGGGCCGTGCCCGGTCCGTGGGGAGCTGGAGCTCGTCGGGCAGCCCGCCGAGCGTTTCCTTCCAGTGGGCGAGCTGGCGGGCCAGGGGGCTGTCGGCGTCGGTGTCGTCGCCGAGGAGCCGGCGCTGCCACAGGGTGTAGTCGGCGTACTGGACGGGCAGCGGCGCCCACGCGGGGGCCGTTCCTTCGCGGCGCGCGGTGTAGGCGGTGGCGAGGTCGCGCACCAGTGGGGGCAGCGACCAGCCGTCGCTCGCGATGTGGTGGACGACGACGGACAGCACGTGCGTGTCGTCGCCGGTGCTGAACAGTTCGGCGCGCAGGGGCAGTTCGGTGCCGAGTGCGAAGGTGTGGGCAGCGGCGGCGGCCAGTGTGGCGGTCAGTGCTTCGGCGGTGGTGGCGGTCTCGGTGAGGATCTCGGGGAGTTCGCCTGCGGCGGTGACGTGCTGCCTGGGGACGCCGCCTTCCTGGGGGAAGACGGTTCGCAGGCTCTCGTGGCGCAGCAGGACGTCGCGCAGGGCCGCGCGCAGGGCGGGGACGTCGAGGTCGCCGGTGAGGCGCAGCACGAAGGGGATGTTGTAGGTGGGGCTGGGGCCGTCGAGGCGGTCGAGGAACCAGAGGCGCTGCTGGGCGAAGGAGAGCGGGACGGCCGCGGGCCGTTCGGCGGGGGCGAGGGCGGTCCGCGCGGCGTGTGCGGTGTCGATCCGTTCGGCGAGCCCGGCCACGGTGGGCGCTTCGAAGACGTCGCGTACGGCGAGTTCGACGCCGAGCACGGCGCGGGCCCTGCTGACGAGTCTGGTCGCGGCGAGCGAGTGGCCGCCGAGTGCGAAGAAGTTGTCGTCGGCTCCCGCTGCGGGCAGGCCGAGCGTCTCTCCGAAGAGGGCGGATATCACGTGTTCGTTGGGGGTGCGGGGTTCGCGTCCGGTGGTGGTGAGGGTGGTTTCGGGTTCGGGCAGGGCGCGTTCGTCGAGTTTGCCCGACGGAG
>NZ_JBIVUV010000043.1:0-6740 GCF_044768525.1 Streptomyces sp. NPDC091287 | reverse complement strand
CTACAACCACCACCGCTGCCACACCGCACTCGGAGGCCAGCCCCCGATCACCCGCGTCAACAACCCTGCGGGTCAATACACCTAGGGCGTGTCCGCAATGTCGGTGGGTCGTTAGCCCGTTCGTGGTGCGTCGTCATGAAGTGACTGATCAGGCTTGGGCGGTGATCGGGCCGTTGCTGGCTCCGCCTCGGATGGGTCGTCCGGTGCGGGACCGGCGGCAGGTCCTCAACGGCATCCTGTGGAAGCTGTCCACGGGTGCCGCCTGGCGGGACCTGCCGGAACGGTACGGGCCGTGGAAGACGGTGTACGAGCGGTTCCGCCGCTGGTCGGCGGACGGAACGTGGGACCGGCTCCTGGCCCACGTCCAGCAGCACGCGGATGCGGCCGGGGAGGTGGACTGGTCGATCGTGTGCGTCGACTCGACGGTCGTGCGGGCCCACCAGCACGCGGCCGGGGCCCGAAAAGGGGGCCCTGGACCGGCGAGGCACTCGGCCGGTCCCGCGGCGGGCTGAGCACGAAGATTCACCTCGCCTGCGACGGGCAGGGCCGGCCGCTCGCCTTCACGATCACGGGCGGGAACGTCAACGACTGCACGCAGTTCGAGCCGGTCATGGCCCGCATCGCCATCAAGCGGGACGGCCCCGGCCGGCCCCGCACCCGGCCGGACCGGGTGGCCGGCGACAAGGGCTACTCGTCCCGCAAGATCCGCGCCTACCTGCGAAAACGCGGCATCGCATCCACCATCCCCGAACGCACCGACCAGATCAGCGGACGCCGACGACGCGGCGAGACACTCTGCCGCCTCGACCGCACCGCCTACCGGCGCCGCAACGTCGTCGAACGCTGCTTCAACAAGCTCAAGCAGAACAAAGCCCTCGCCACCCGCTACGGCAAACGAGCCCGCCACTACAAAGCCCTGGTCACCTTCGCGTGCCTACGACTCTGGCTCCCCACCGACATTGCGGACACGCCCTAGGCCCGGGGTGCCGGGTTGCCGAGGGCGGCGAACGCGGAGACGAAGAAGGCCCGTTCGAGCTGCTTGTTTCCTCTTCGGGATGGCTGTTCGCCGCGGATCCAGGAGCCTGAGTTGCGGGTTGCCGGGGCGAGTCCTGCGTAGGCGGCGAGGCAGGCGGCGGAGGGGAAGCTGCTGCCGTCGCCGACCTCGATGAGGATCCTGGATCCGGTCCTGATCCCGACTCCCGGCATCGAGATCAGGACCTGGGAAAGAGGGTGGGCCTCCAGCAGTTCCTCGATCCGCCCGGCCAGGAGCTTGCGCTGGTCAAGGACGGCGGCGAGCGAGCCGGCCAGGCTCGGGACGATGAGTGCGACCGCTTCGGTGCCGGGAACCACCACGGACTGCTCGTCCAGCGGCGAATATGTCCTCGACCAGGCGCCCGGCCGTCCGCGGCGTCTTCGGCCGCAGCAGCGTGACCAGCCGCCTGCAACTTCACGAACAGTTCCCGCAGCTTGGGCACGGTGTTGGGCAGCCGCTTGTCGATCGCCTTCCTTCCCGGCCGGGGTGAAGGTGGTGTCGTGGTGTTCGCCTTTGCCGACGTCCAGGCCGAGGAATACGTCGTTGTCGCCGGTGTCGATCACGTGCGTCCTCCGGTCGTGCTTCTGCCCGGCCTCGTTCACGGCACCGATCGCCACATCCACATTACAAAGAGCCTCCCGGTCTGCTGGGCAGGCCGGTGGTCATGCCCCTAAGGGCTGTCCCGTAACTGGGCGGCGCCTTCTTGCCGATCCCGGATCCCGCCGTGTCCGGGGCCGGTGACAGGATCGAGAGGTGCTGATCAAGGGATACGACGGCGGCCCGCTGGTGCCGGGCGAGTCATTGCTGGTCCACCCGGGCTTCTGGTCGAACTACCTCTTGGCGATGTGTAGCGACGGGGGGTGTGCCGAGCGCCCGGTTTCGGAGTGGTTCGGTGAGGACGGCGCCGATGTCGATGCCCTGTCCGAGGTCCTTTTCGATCCTGAACGCTGGCCGGTGTTCAGGGTGCCGGCAGAAGACGGCCCCGGGGCGGTGGTGGTCTATCGCAATCTGGATGGCGATTACGGCATCGACTACCTCCTCACCCATCCAGGCAGAAGTTATGTCGAGCAGATCGCCAGCTGGGACGGCGACTTCTTGGGCACGGGGCTGACATGGGTTGAACTGATCCGGATCGCCGACAGCCCATCCCTTGCGGTCGAAGGCGCCCAGGACTCAGCCACCCGCCTCCTGTTGCTGCTTCCCCTCCTAAGAGAACCGGACATGCCGGCAGCAGCATCGAGGCTTATCGCCGCCCTGACCGTAGTCGGCGCGCCGCAAGACGCTGCGTCCATCGCGGCGGAGCACCTGCTGGCCCACCTCACGAGGAGGTCCCGACACGACCCCACGTGGGCCTCTCCGCTGAGCGGCAGCTGAGATGCGGGCCGAAGCGCTGATCACACTCGTGGAACGATCTTGGTATGGCTGGTGTGATCACGGCGCCAGAGTCTTCCTGGACAGCCCCTTTCTCCGGGCTGAGTCCGTGTTCGTCGTGGACGGCACCCTGGCCCCCACCCGCGATCACACCATCGCCGAGCGGTCGAAGAACTACGGGTACTCCACCAACCACCAGGTCGTCATCGACGCCGACACCCGTCTGGTCGTCGTGGTCGGGCGGCCGCCGGCCGGGAATCGCACCGCTGGACCCGGCTGGTCATCGCCGCCCACACCCAGCTCCGCCTCGCCCACCCCCTCGCGACCGACCTCCGGCGGCCGTGGGGGAAACCGGCGCCGCCGCACAAACTCACCCCCCGCCCGCATCCGGCGCGGGTTCCGGAACCTCCGCACGACGACCGGTTCTCTGGCCGGTGCACCGAAACCCACCACACCCGGCCCCGGCCGACCGCCATGCTTGAAGAACCGGTGCCCCGCAACCCGCCACGACGTGGGACGAGTCCTCGCCGGCGGCGAGGGATACCAGCGTCCGGCCCACCAAGGTCGGCACCAAACCCCGCAGGGCAGGCTGACAAGCAACACAGACGTCAGCACACTGAGCGCATGCGTTATGAAGAGAAGGCGAAGATCGCCATCGTGAGAGTTCTTGTCCCGGTGGCCGTTTTCATCTCCTCACCGGTACTGCTGATCGCCGGAGTGCCGATCCGCCGCCGATACCTTCGCTACATCTTCCGGGACGAGGCCCCACTGATCCTGGAGAAGGAGCGGGGTAGGGTCAGCGTCCACTGGTTCGTGGTCACCAGTTCCCTGTTCGCATGGCTCTGCTGGCCCGCCGAGTCGCTCGTTCGTCTCATCTCACGGCGAGGTTGAACAACAAGCTGAGGAGCCCGGAGCGCGGCGACACGACAACTCTGGTCCGGCGGGTGCGTGCCCGGGGCGGATACATGGCTCCAGGCGATGCAGTCGGCGGTGCTGAAGTGGCAGGGAGTGGGATGTGGCCGTCGACGTGCGCAGCCAACAGGGATGCGACGGCGCAGAAGTGGAACCGATGCGCCTGCGCGGACACTTGTTGTTGTGGACTTCCCATTGCATGAACGAGTCCGATCTGGCGATCGGGCGGCGTTCGCCGAGATTTTCGACGAACATGCGCGCGTCGTCTATGCCCTTGCGATCCGTACGACGGGTGACTGGGCTCTGTCCGAAGACGTCATGTCGCTTACGTTTCTGGAGGCCTGGCGGCTTCGAAACAAACTACGGGGGGAGGTCAGGAGCGTACGGGCGTGGTTGCTGGGCATCGCGACCAATGTGATGCGCAACACAGCCCGGGCGTCCCGGCGGCATCGGGAGGCGATGTCCCGTCTGCCGCCGCCGGAAGCAATGCCTGACTTTTCGGACGAGGTGGTTGGGCAGATGGCCGACGCTCAGCGTTTGGCTGCTGCGGGGAGAGCACTCCGACGGCTGAAGCGGAGCGAGCGCGAGGTCTTCTCACTGGTCGTCTGGTCCGACCTGGAGTACGCGGCGGCTGCTGAGGCGTTGGGCCTTCCCGTGGGCACCGTGCGCTCCCGACTCTCACGAGCGAGACAAAAGCTGCGCAAGCTCGTCGAGGAGGAGCTTGGAACAGATCCCGGCGCTGCGGAACTGCGGACCGGGAGCGGACACATATCACCGAGCGGGATGGGCGCGACCCGCACAGCCTCTAGGAGGAGTACAGGATGAATCCGGAGCAGCGGGAACGAGCCGAGCGTGGGCAGGCGAACCGGACTCTGCCTCCCCCTCCCTATCCGGAGCCGGCACCCGGACGAGTGGACGCTCGCCGTGCGCATTTCCTGAGAGAGATCGATCGCCAGGCGCGGTCTGGCACCTTCCGGCCCGCGGTGCGGGCGAGGAGGCGTTGGGACCTGGCGCTGGGCATCGCAGTGGCTGCTGGTGCGTCCGTTGTCGTTCTCAGTCTCGGCTCCGGTGCACCGGTCACTCCGAGCGAGGTCCAACCGGCCTCCGCAGCGTCGGTCCAACTGCTGGAGCGAGCGGCTCTTGCCGCTGCTGCGACGCCGCAGACGAAGGTCCGTGCCGGGCAGTACACGTATTTCAAGACGGTCGGCCATACGTCGGTGCTGTCCGAGACCAAGGTCGGCGAGATGGAACTCCTGCGGGAGAACGAGGGCATGGAGCAGTGGACCTCGGTGGACGGCAGTGAGCAGACGCTGCAGCGTAAGGACGGCATCGATGCCCTGCTGCCCGGAACTCCAGGCCAAGGCAATCTGAACGCTCCGACCTACATGTTCCTGGACGCCTTGCCAACCGATCCCGACGTCTTGCTGAAGCGGATCACCGACGACGCCGAAGCCCATCACGGCGCCGGTTCCGACTCCACGACGGGACCGCACCAGCAAGCCTTCGTCACGATCGGGGACCTTCTGCGTAACAGGGAGGCTCCCCCCGACATCACTGCGGCTCTCTACCGGGCTGCTGCTCTCATCCCTGGTGTCGACGTCGTCTGCGACGCCGTGGACGCGGTGGGCCGGCACGGGGTCGCTGTCGCGCGGACACACGATGGCGAACGCACCGAATGGATCTTCGACGAGAGCACGGTCCGGTTTCTGGGCGAGCGCACGGTCCTCTTGGAGGACAGCGCCTGGGGGAAGGCCGGCACCGTAGTCACCTCTGTCGCTCTCATCCAGTCCGGCATTGTCGACGAGGCTGGACAGAACACCTAAAGGTTGTTGCAGAAGGGTGGGTGTGGGCAGGTCGGTGTGGTGTTTGGCCTGGTGGTTCAGCCTGTCATGGCGAGGTTGTGCATGGTGGCGATGGCTTGGACGGTGTGGTGGAGTCCGTCTCCTTTCTGGCGGCAGTCGCGGAGGATTTTCCAGTTCTTCATGCGGGCGAAAGTGTGCTCGACGCGGGCGCGGACATGTCGGTGTTCGGCGTTGTCCTCCTCCTGGCCGCACAGGAGTGGGCGCCCGGCTCTTCTGTGGTGCGGGACGATCAAGCCGGTTCCCAGGTAGGCGCCGTCCGCGATGACCGTGGTCCCGGCCGCGATGGCGGGCAGGTCCGATTCGCGCCAGGCGTGGGCGTCGGCCTTGTTCCCGGGGACGGGGCGGGCCGAGGCGATCACCAGGCGGCTGTCCGCATCGATGATGACCTGCACATTTGCCGAGAACCGATAGTTGCGGGAGGACGCGGCGACCGTACGGTCGCGGACCGGGACGGGGGTTCCGTCCACGACCCACAACCGTTCGACATCCGCGACGGGCCGCGGCGCCGGCTCGATCGCCAGGAGCGGCCGCAGACGCTGGACGACCCGGCAGACGGCGGCCGGGGAGATCCCGAAGAGCGGGGCAAGTTGGCGCATCGTGAGGTTGGTCCGGTAGTAGACGGCCACCAGGAGAACCCGGTCCGCCAGCGGCAGGCACCACGGCCGGCCGCCACCCGGGCCGTTCCCTCCCCGCTCCCGTACTACCCGCACCAACTTCTCGAACCGGCTCATCCACAAGCCGCTGAACCTCTCCACCCACAACGGCTCAGCCCGCAACGCCCCACCCATACAAGAGGAATGCCCCATCCCAGGCGTTCTGCAACAACCCTTAGGGTGCGTTCGAAAGTGGATCAAGCTAGTGTGCCCCGGTGACAGAGACGCAACAACGCCGCGACATAGGTCCTCCTGACAGCGACTCCGACGAGAAGTCGACCTTGCTTGCGTTCTTGAACTACGTCCGCGAAGCAGTGGCCGGAAAGGCGCAGGGCCTTGAAGACAGGCAGGGACGAACACCCGGAGTCCCCTCTGGCACCAGTGTTTTCGGCCTGGTCAAGCACCTGACTGCGGCAGAGCTCTACTGGTTTGCCTGGGCCTTCGAGGGTGCCGATGTCGAGCATCCGGACTTCAGTATGGATCTCTCCGAGGGGGACAGTGCGGACAGTCTCCTCGCTGCCTACCTCAGTGCCATCGAACGGTCCAACGAGATTATCGAGCGCTGTGACGACTTGCGCCATCCCTGTGCTCGGGCGGCAGACAAAGCGGGCACCGTGCGATCGATGCGATGGGTGCTGGTGCACATGATCGAAGAGACGGCTCGCCATGCGGGCCACGCCGACATCCTCCGTGAGCAGGCTGACGGTTCTATCGGTAGATAACGCACTGCTTCGCTCGATCTCAGATGTTCCGCGAACGATAGACGCATGCGGACTGCAGCGAGTCATTGATGGCTGCGATAAGGACAGTTGCCTCTTAGGG
The DNA here is from genome assembly GCF_044768525.1 of Streptomyces sp. NPDC091287. Lineage (NCBI taxonomy): Bacteria > Bacillati > Actinomycetota > Actinomycetes > Kitasatosporales > Streptomycetaceae > Streptomyces > Streptomyces sp. NPDC091287. Next base: position 87 of record NZ_JBIVUV010000043.1, on the reverse strand, counting down.
CTTGCCGGGAAACAAGTCGTAGCTTCCAGCTGTGGGGCTCGTTGGTCTGGTATGGGGAGACCGGAGGGGATCGAGGCCGTTCTGGCG
>NZ_JBIVUV010000042.1:0-15640 GCF_044768525.1 Streptomyces sp. NPDC091287 | reverse complement strand
CCCCAACCCCCCCCCCCCCCCCGGGCGCGGGCCGCGCCGCGCCCCCCCCCCCCCCCCCCGCCGCCCCCCCCCCCCCCCCCCCCCCCCCCCCCCCCCCCCCCCCGGCAGCGTTTTACACGACTCGGGGAGGACACACATGGGCGTTACGCTCGCCAAGGGAGGCAATGTCTCCCTCTCCAAGGTCGCACCCAACCTCACCCAGGTGCTGGTCGGGCTCGGCTGGGACGCACGCTCCACCACAGGAGCCGCTTTCGACCTCGACGCCAGCGCACTGCTGTGCCAGTCGGGCCGCGTGCTCGGTGACGAGTGGTTCATCTTCTACAACAACCTCACGAGCCCCGACGGCTCCGTCGAGCACACCGGTGACAACCTCACCGGGGAGGGCGACGGCGACGACGAGTCCGTCATCGTCCGTCTCGACCAGGTTCCCGCCCACTGCGACAAGATCGTCTTCCCGGTCTCGATCCATGACGCGGACAACCGGGGCCAGGCGTTCGGCCAGGTCCGCAACGCCTTCATCCGTGTGGTGAACCAGGCCGACGGCCAGGAGCTGGCCCGCTACGACCTCAGCGAGGACGCCTCGACGGAGACCGCGATGATCTTCGGCGAGCTCTACCGGTACCACGGCGAGTGGAAATTCCGTGCCGTCGGCCAGGGGTACGCGTCCGGCCTGCGCGGCATCGCTCTAGACTTCGGCGTCGACGTTTCATAACGCCGCGCTCGGGCCTTTCGTTTGGATCATGCCGGACCCCGCCGACCCGGCACGATCCAAACGAAAGGCCCCAGGCGCCGGGGGAGCCCCGGCTCACCGGGGGAGACCCTTTACCAACACGATGAGGTAGCCAGTGGTTCTGAAAACCTTCGGCTGGTCGTTCGCGGTCACCGCGCTCGGCCTGGTCGCAGCGATTCTCTACGGGGGGTGGCAGGCATTCGGCATCGTCGCGATCCTGTCGGTCCTGGAGATTTCGCTGTCCTTCGACAACGCGGTGATCAACGCCGGAATCCTGAAGAAGATGAATGCCTTCTGGCAGAAGATCTTCCTCACCGTCGGCATCCTCATCGCCGTCTTCGGAATGCGGCTGGTGTTCCCCGTCGTGATCGTGGCCGTGAGCGCCCAGCTCGGGCCGATCGAGGCCATCGACCTGTCCTTCAACGACCCGGACAGGTACAAGGAACTGGTCACGGACGCCCATCCGTCGATCGCCGCCTTCGGTGGCATGTTCCTGTTGATGATCTTCCTCGACTTCATCTTCGACGAGGACCGTGACATCCACTGGCTGCGCTGGATCGAGCGTCCGCTCGCCAAGCTCGGCAAGGTCGACATGCTGTCGGTCTGCGTCGCGCTGATCATCCTGCTCATCACCGCCACGACCTTCGCGACCCAGGCTCATCAGCATGGTGGCGGGCACGCCGACAAGGCGGCCACGGTCATGCTCTCCGGCATCGCCGGTCTGATCACCTACCTCGTCGTCGGCGGGCTCTCCGGATTCTTCGAGGGCAAGCTGGAAGAGGAGGAGGAGCGCGAGCACGAGGCCGAGGAAGAGGCCAAGAAGAAGGGCAAGCCCGTCACCGGGGTCGCCCTCGCCGGGAAGGCCGCGTTCTTCCTCTTCCTCTACCTGGAAGTCCTGGACGCCTCGTTCTCCTTCGACGGCGTCATCGGCGCCTTCGCCATCACCAACGAGATCGTGCTGATGGCCCTCGGGCTCGGCATCGGCGCCATGTACGTCCGTTCGCTCACCGTCTACCTGGTGCGCGAGGGCACGCTCGACGACTACGTCTACCTGGAACACGGCGCGCACTACGCGATCGGCGCGCTCTCGATCATCCTGCTGATCACCATCCAGTACCAGATCAACGAGTTCATCACCGGCTCGGTCGGCGTGATCCTGATCGCCCTCTCCTTCTGGTCCTCGGTCAGGCGCAACCGCGCCCTCGCCGCGGAGTCCGATGGGGGCGGCGGCTCGGGAAGCAAGTCCGAAGTGTCCTCAGGGGTGTGACCCGGTAAGGATTGAGGAACGCTCTCTGCGGGGCGGCCCACACGGCGACGGCTCTCCGGGATCTCCCGGACCCGGCCCGGTGGCCGCCCCGCAGCGATGTCCGGGCGCGCGGAACAGGTGGGGGTTGGTATGGGATTCTTCGACGGCCTGTGGCCGGGGCGCGCGGCGCAGTTCGACTCGGGCAACTCGACGTCGAGCGCGATCGTGCTGACCAAACGGAACGCCACGATCTCGCTCAACAAGCAGGGGGCCCTGTCGGGCAACCTCCGGGTCAACCTGTCCTGGCGGATGCGGACCTCGGACATCGAGGGCCGGTCGCGCCAGAGCGGCATGCTGCGGCGCCCCCTCCAGCTCTTCAAACCCGAGGTGGTCCAGGCGCACACCCAGGGCGTCGTCAACGTCGACCTGGACCTCGGCTGCATGTACGAGCTGATGGACGGCACCAAGGGCGTCGTGCAGCCGCTGGGCAGCCTGATCGGCGACCTCAACGGCCCGCCCTACGTCCGGCTCAGCGGCGACGACCGGTTCGGCGCACCCTCGGGGGAGACGGTCTACGTCAACCTCGACCAGCGCGACCAGATCAAGCGGCTGCTGTTCTTCGTCTACATCTACGACCGGACGCCCGCGTTCGACCGCACGCACGCCAAGATCACGCTGTACCCGGGCAACGGCCCGCGCATCGAGATCGAGCTGGACGAGCGCGCACCGCAGGCCCGCTCCTGCGCGGTGTTCACCGTCGAGAACATCAAGAACGAGCTGATCGTGCGGCGCGAAGTGAAGTTCGTGTACGGCTTTCAGTCGGAGCTGGACCGGCTGTACGGCTACGGCATGCAATGGGGGCGCGGCTACAAGTCCCGGACCTGAGCCCGGGCAGCCGTGAGGGCCCGAGGACGAACACGGGAAACAGGACGTACGCGGGAAACAGGACGTACGCGGGAATCAGGACGTACGCGGGAAACAGGACGTACGGGGGAATCGGATCGGGGCGGCTCAGGACCGGACGAACTGCGGACCTTGTGGAGGCAGCGCGAAATGGGGGTCGGGCGCGTGCGCGGCGGCTGCCGAGGGCTGCGGATAGCCGTACGCGGGCGGCTCGGCGGCAGGCTGCGGATAGCCGTACGCCGGCTGGTGGGCCACGGCGGCAGCGGGGTGCGCCACCGGCGGCGGATAGCCGTAGGAGGGCTGCTGGTGCTGGACCGTGGCCTGGGAGTCCGGTCCGGGCCCGGGCGGCACGGCCGGCAGTGGGGGCACGGCGGCCGGGAGGGGCCTCGCGCCCACCGGAGCGACCGGGTCCTGCGCCCCGTTCGCCGCCTGCGCCCCGTTCACGGCCTCCGATTCGTCCACCGAGATGCCGAAGGCGGTGGCCAGGCCGATCAGCCCGGTGGGATACCCCTGGCCGACCGCGCGGAACTTCCACCCCTCGCCGCGACGGTAGAGCTCGCCGCAGATGATCGCCGTCTCTTCCCCGGTCTCCGGCCGGACATCGAACACCGCCAGCGGCTCGCCCTCGGCGACCGCGGCGTCGAAGAGGAGTATCCGCAGGTCCAGGACCTGCTCGAAGGCGGCCCCGTCGGAAGAGGCCGCGATGACCACCTGGTCCACCGACGCGTCGAGCGCTCCGAGGTCCGCCTCGACCGTGTCCGTCAGCCCTTCCGGGACGCTGCGCTTCGGCAGCCGCCGGACCAGGCCGGAGGGGTGCCGGGGCTGGTTGTAGAAGACGAAGTCCTCGTCGGACCGCACCCGGCCGGACGCACCGAGGAGCAGGGCGGAGGCGTCCACGTCGGGAACCCCGGCGCCCGGGGTCCAGCGCAGCACGGCCCGGACGGCCGCGGCATCGACGGGGACGTTCGAGCCCTTCAGCATCGTGTGCGTCATGACGGTCATCCTGCCTGCTGGGGGCCCGCGCGGACAACGCGGGGGGCGGCACGACCCTGCCCGGCTGCGGCGCGGGCAGGGCGTGAAGATACTGCGAAAGGGGGCCGGACAAGGGGCGGGTAACCGGAAATTCATGTACATGGGGAACTGTTGACACCCGTCCGTACGTACTATTACCGGCCATGCGTTGCTCGGCCGGTCAGGCAGTTCGGGGGAAAATCATGCGTCACTTCGGGCATATATCGCCCACTGCCCGCGAGGGTTTGTTCTTCAGAGAGCCCTGCACGTTCACCGCGGACTCCCCGGCACGGATGCTCTCCGTCGCCCTGGGGGCCACGCTCTACTCCCCGGCGACCCGGCCGTCGCTCGCCGACGACGTGCTCAAGCAGGCCGCGCGCGGCGTCGTCTCCATGGTGCTGTGCCTGGAGGACTCCATCGACGATGCCGAGGTCACCGGCGCCGAAGCCAATCTGATCAGGCAGTTTGCCGAGCTGGCCGCCCGCGACGCGGCAGCGGGGACCCAGGACACGGCTTCGGGGACCGCCCCGCGGGACCCGCGTGAGACCACGGGCGCGGTGGCCGCCGACGTACCGCTGCTCTTCATCCGCGTACGGGAACCGGCTCAGATCACCGACCTGGTGCGGCGCCTCGGCGCCTCGGTCCGGATGTTGTCCGGTTTCGTACTTCCCAAATTCACCGAAGAGCGTGGCAGGCAGTTCCTGGAGGCGCTCGGCGAGGCCGAGTCGGGGTGCGGACGACGCCTCTTCGCGATGCCGGTCCTCGAATCCCCCGAGTTGCTCCATCTGGAGACGCGCGGCGAAATCCTCCAGGGCATCGCCCGCAGCGTCGAGAAGCACCGGGACCGGGTGCTCGCCCTGCGGCTCGGCGTCACCGACTTCTGCTCGGCCTACGGACTGCGCCGCGCACCCGACATGACGGCGTACGACGTCCATATCGTCGCCTCCGTGATCGCCGACGTGGTCAACGTGCTCGGCCGGGCCGACGGTACCGGCTTCACGATCACCGGACCGGTCTGGGAGTACTTCCGCCGCCAGGAGCGCATGTTCAAGCCCCAGCTGCGCCGCAGCCCCTTCCTGGAGGGCCGGGCCGAGGAACTGCGCACGGCCCTCATCGAGCACGACCTCGACGGACTGCTCCGGGAGATCGAGCTCGACCGCGCCAACGGACTGCTCGGCAAGACCTGCATCCACCCGTCGCACGTGGCGCCGGTCCACGCACTGTCCGTGGTCAGCCACGAGGAGTACACCGACGCCCAGGACATCCTGAGCCCGGAGCGCGAGGGCGGCGGGGTGCTCCGCTCGGCGTACACGAACAAGATGAACGAAGTGAAGCCCCACCGGGCCTGGGCCGAGCGCACGCTCCAGCGGGCCGAGGTCTTCGGGGTGGCGAAGGAAGACGTCGGCTTCGTGGACCTGCTGGCCGCCGGCCTGACGAACTGAGCGCGCGTCGATGAGCGAGCGCGCGACGAGAGAAGAGACCGTGGACGTGGTGTGGTCGGGCAACTGGGTGGCGGAGCGACTGGGCGTCGCCCTCGAAGGCGACGGAGAGCTCCGGGAACTGCTGGGCCTGGCCCTGCGCCGCAACCCCAAGCGGGCGCATCTGCTGGTGTCCAACGTGCTGGGCAAGCATGTGCCCCAGCGGCCCTCCGTCGTCCACGGGGCCGGGTTCGAGCTGGGTGAACGGGTACGGGCGCTCCTCGGCGCACAGGAGGCCCGCCGCGCGGTGGTCCTCGGGTACGCGGAGACGGCCACCGGCCTCGGCCACGCCGTCGCGGACGGCCTGCGGGACGCCCCGTACCTGCACTCCACCCGGCGACCGGTGCCGGGCGTCGAGCAGGCGGGCGGCTTCGAGGAGGCCCACTCGCACGCCACCTCCCACCTGCTGCTGCCGGAGGACCGCGACCTGCTGGCGGGCGGTGGGAGGGGGGCCGACGCCTCCGTGCTGGTACTGGTCGACGACGAGTTCTCCACCGGCAACACGGTCCTGAACACCATCCGCGCGCTGCACGCCCTGCACCCGCGCGAGCGGTACGTCATCGTCGCCCTGGTCGACATGCGCTCGGCCGACGACCGCGACCGGCTGACCGCCTTCGCCGCCGAGATCGGCGCCCGCGTCGACCTGGTGACGCGGGCGACCGGAACGGTCGCCCTGCCGGACGGCGTGCTGGAACGCGGCCAGGCCCTGGTCGCGGCCCAGGAAACGGAACAGGCGGAACGGGCGGCACGGGCCGGGCGGACTGAGGGGCCCGCAGGGGCTGCCGAAGGTGCGGACACCGCCCCCGTCACCCGGGTCGACCTCGACTGGCCGGCCGCCGTGCCCGACGGAGGACGGCACGGCTTCACCCCCGCCCACCGGGCGGCGCTGGAAGCGGCGCTCCCGGGCATGGCGGACCGGATCGCGGCCACACTGGGTGACCACACCGGCCCCCGCCCCCGCCGGATCCTGGTGCTCGGCTTCGAGGAGCTGATGTACGCCCCGCTGCGCCTCGGCACCGCCCTGGAAGCCGCGCTGGGAACCGACGCCGAGGTCCGCTACTCCACCACCACCCGCTCACCCGTCCTGGCCGTCGACGACCCCGGCTACGCGATACGCACCCGCCTCGTCTTCCCGGCCCACGACGACCCCGCGGACGGCCCCGGCGACCGGTACGCGTACAACGTGGCCGGCGCCGGCTTCGACGCGGTGGTCGCCGTCGTCGACTCCACCGCCGACACCCCCGAACTGCACGCCCCCGACGGGCTGTTGGCCCGGCTCGCCGAGCACACCGGCCACGTACTCCTCGCGGTCGTCCCCTCGTACACCCCCGCCCCCGTTCCCCACCGGCAGGAGCCCGCCGTGCTGCCCGAGCCCCTCCGAGGCCCCGACTTCTCCAGTTACGCGGCCGAGGACGTCGGCTGGCTGCTCCAGGACCTCTCGGACACCGAACTGGAAGCGCCCACCGAGGAGCGCGAGGAGGCGATCCAGAGCGGCGGCGCCCACTACGCGGAGTCGCTGCCCGTCGAGTACCAGCCGAGCGCCGCCTACCAGGCCCTGTTCACCGCCGCCCTGGAGACCTCCGCAGCGCGCATCGCCCGCGCGGTCGGCACCGTGACCGAGACGGTCCTCGCCGAACGCGGCCCCCGCCCCGTGCTCGTCTCGCTCGCCCGCGCCGGAACCCCGGTCGGCGTGCTGATGCGCCGCTGGGCCCAGCACCGGCACGGCCTGGACCTGCCGCACTACGCCATCTCCATCGTCCGGGGCCGGGGCATCGACGCCACCGCCCTGCGCTGGCTGGCCGCCCATCACGACCCGGCCGACGTGGTGTTCGTCGACGGCTGGACCGGGAAGGGCGCGATCACCCGCGAACTGGCCGCGGCCATCACCGAGTTCGAGACCTCGGGCGGACCCGCCGGCTTCGACCCGGAGATCTCGGTGCTCGCCGACCCGGGCGGCTGCGTGCGGACGTACGGCACCCGCGAGGACTTCCTCATCCCCTCGGCCTGCCTCAACTCCACGGTATCCGGACTCATTTCCCGTACGGTGCTCCGCGCCGACCTGGTCGGCCCCGACGACTTCCACGGCGGGAAGTTCTACCGGGAGCTGGCGGACTCCGACGTCTCGGGACTCTTCCTCGACACGATCGCCGCCCGCTTCGACGAGGTGGCGGGCCAGGTCGAGGCCGAGGCCAAGGAACTCCTCGCCGCCGACCGCGCCCCGACCTGGGAGGGCTGGGCGGCCGTCGAGCGGATCAGCGAGGAGTACGGCATCCACGACGTCAACCTGGTCAAGCCGGGTGTCGGCGAGACCACCCGGGTCCTGCTCCGCCGGGTCCCCTGGAAGATCCTCGCGAAGCGCGGCGCGGGCGCGGACCTGGAGCACATCCGGCTGCTCGCCGAACAGCGCGGCGTCCCGGTCGAGGAGGTCGACGACCTCCCGTACAGCTGTGTCGGTCTGATCCACCCCCGGTTCACGCGCGGCGCGACGGGCGCGGACGGCAAGGCGGTGCAGGGCGCATGAGCGCGACTTCACCGGCCACCCTGGTGGCGAGCGACCTCGACCGCACGCTGATCTACTCGGCGGCCTCGCTCGACCTGTCGATGCCGGACGCGGAGGCCCCCCGGCTGCTGTGCGTCGAGGTGTACGGCCACAAGCCCCTCTCGTACCTGACCGAGACGGCCGCCGCCCTCCTCACCGAGGTGGCGACCTCCACCGTCTTCGTCCCGACGACCACCCGCACCCGCGAGCAGTACGGGCGCATCCACTTCCCCGGCCCCGCCCCCCGGTACGCGATCTGCGCCAACGGCGGCCACATCCTGGTCGACGGCGTCTCCGACCACGACTGGCAGCAGCGGGTGGAGGCCCGCATCGCGGAGGAGTGCGCCCCGCTCACCGAGATCCGCGCCCACCTCGCCACCACCGCCGACCCGGCCTGGCTCCTCAAGGAACGGGTCGCCGAGAACCTCTTCGCCTACCTCGTCGTCGAACGCTCCCTGCTGCCCGAAAAATGGGTGAAGGAACTGGCCGCCTGGGCCGGGCCGCTCGGCTGGACGGTCTCCCTCCAGGGCCGCAAGATCTACGTGGTCCCTGCACCGCTCACCAAGAGCGCAGCGATGCGCGAGGTCGCCCGCCGCACCGGCGCCACGCGCACGCTCGCCGCCGGGGACTCCCTCCTCGACGCGGACCTGCTGCTCGCCGCCGACCTCGGCTGGCGCCCCGGCCACGGCGAACTCGCCGACGAGGGCTGGCGGGCCCCGCACGTGGTGGCCCTGGAAGAGCGGGGAGGGGCGGCGGGCGAGGAGATCCTGCGCCGCTTCCTGGCGGCTGCGGCTGTCTGAGTTCCCCTGCGGGCGGGCGCGGGTTGCGCGAGGCTGGGGGCATGACCAAGGGCAACGACACCACGATCACCGACGAGCTGTACGCGTACATGCTGGCCCACAACCCGCCGCTGGACCCGGTCCAGCGGGAACTGGTGGACACCACGTACGCACGGTTCCCCGACCACGCGGGCATGCAGTCGGCCGAGGAACAGGCCCCGCTGCTCGCCTTCCTTGTCCGGCTCGTCGGCGCCCGGCATGTGGTGGAGGTCGGCACGTTCACCGGCTTCAGCGCCCTGGCGATGGCCCAGGCACTGCCCGCCGACGGCACGCTGATCGCCTGCGACATCTCGGAGGAGTGGACGGCGTACGGCCGTGAGGCCTGGGCGAAGGCGGGCGTCGCGGACCGGATCGACCTGCGCATCGCCCCGGCCCTGGACACCCTGCGCGCGATGCCCGCCGAGCCGCACATCGACTTCGCCTACCTGGACGCGGACAAGGGCGGCTACATCGCGTACTGGGAGGAGCTGGTGCCCCGGATGCGACAGGGCGGGGTCATCGCCACGGACAACGTGCTCTTCCACGGCGGGGTCACGGACCCGGGGGCGACCGGTCCGGCGGCGGCGATCAAGGAGTTCAACGATCACGTGAGCGCCGACGACCGGATGGACAGCGTCCTGCTGACCGTGTCGGACGGCCTGACGCTGTCCCGCAAGAAGTAGGCCCCCGGCCGTCGCGGGGGCCTCTCCCGGCCGGGTTCAGCCGCAGCATCCGCCCCCGCAGCAACCCCCGCCCCCACCGCCGCCTGACGGCGCGGGAGCGGACCCGGCTCCACCGCCCACGGCCACGGCGGAGAGCAGCTTGACGGTGTCGTCGTGGCCTGCGGGGCAGGAGGCGGGGTCCGAGGACTGAGCCATGGGACGGCTGACTTCGAACGTGTCTCCGCAGGTGCGGCAGCGGAATTCATAGCGAGGCATGGGCTCAGGCTAGAGCCATCGCGGCCGGGGGGCTACGTCCCCCCGGCGGTCGCCTCAGGCGCCGGTGCCGCGTTCCTCGCGGATGTCGGAGACGACCCGGGCGGCGGTCTGCCGCACGGCCTCGGTCTCGGTCAGGAAGTGCCAGTAGTCGGGGTGGCGCCCCTCCAGACCGGCGATGGCGCGTTCCAGCCTGGCCACGGAGTCGTCCAGGGGCCGGGCGTGCCGGGGGTCGGGCGTGTGCCGGCCGGCCATGGCGAGGCGCTGGGCGTCCCGCACCGCGAACCGGGTCCGCTCGATCTCCTGCTGCGGGTCCTTCGACACGGCGTTCAACTGCTGCAACCGGTCCCCGGCGGCTGAGACCGCCTCGTCCGTGGCGTTGAGCAGGGCGCGGACCGTGGACAGCCGGGACGTGGCGTCCGCCCAGCGCTGCTCGTCGCGCGCCTTCGCCGCCTCCGCGAGCTTGTCCTCGGCCTGCCGGACGTTGACGGCGGCCTGTTCCGGAACGGGCTGGAGGTCCTGCCAGCAGGCGGCCGAGAAACGCCGCCGCAACTCGCTGAGCACCGGCTCCACCGAGCCCGCCCGTGTGGTCAGGGCCTGGGCGCGGGTCCGCAGCGAGACGAGCCTGCGGTCGATCTCGGCGGCCCGCTCGGGCAGCCGCTCCGCCTCGGTGCGCACGGCCTCGGCATCGCGCAGCACCGCGTCGGCCCGCTGAAGGGTCTCCGCGACGCCGTGCTTTCCCGCGCCCTGGTTCAGCTTGGTCAGCTCCGGGGCGAGAGCGGCGAGCCGGGCGGCCAGCTCGTCGGCCCGCAGTCCCGAGGCCCGGGCCCCGTCGAGCGCGTTGCTCGCGCCCAGGAGCGCCTGCCGGGCCCGCTCGACGGCCGGGGCGAGCCGGGCGAGCTGCGTCTCCGCGCTGCCCAGCAGAGCCCCGAGTCCCTGGGTGAAGCGATCCAGCTCCCCCTTGACCCGTACGAGGTCGTCCTTGGCCCGGGTCAGCTCGGTGCGGGCCCGGGAGGCGACGGCGGGTTCCAGATCGTCCCGGTCCAGGTCGTGGCTGTCGACGGCGGTGATGTAGGTGTGACTGACCTCGTCGATGCGCCGGCCGAGCGCGGCGAAGTCCTCGGATGCCTTGCGGCCGCGCGAGGAGCTGTCCACGGCGTTGATGGTCTCGATGGAGATCCTGAGATCACGCTGGGCGCTGTCCAGCTCGTAGAACGCCTCGGCGGCGGCGTCCTTCGCGGCCTGAGCCTCGGCCCGCTCGTTCTCCCCGCGCCCGCCGAACCACCGGCGCGTACCACCACCGGCGAAGGCGGCGGGCAGCGCGGCGAGCACGAGGGGCACGGGCAGGAGCATCAGCGCCAGGACATCCCGGCCGCCGGAGCCGCCCCGCCCGCCGGGCCTCCGCGACCTGCCGGGGGCGTGCTGCCCCGGTCGGCCCTGGCCACTCTGGACGGCGGAACCTCCACCCGCTCCTGCCTCCGGCCGCGCGTGTGTCGCCGTCACATCCCTCTCCCGTGCCGATTCGCCCTGCCCGGTACATTCTCCCACCAGGTAAGGACGAACACACGGGTCGGTTAGTTCGCGCTTCGCACAGTGACTTGGCCGTTGTCGCTGCGCGCTTTCACCACATGGGCGCTGTCGCCGCCGCGCGGCACCCCGATCGAGACGTCCCCGTTGTCGGCGGAAGCGTTCACCGCGTACCTCTGGCCGCCCGGCGGCAGGTCGATGGTGATCCCCCCGTTGTCGCTCACGGTGTCCACGAGGTCGGGCACGGAGCTGAAGCCCAGCCGGATCTCCCCGTTGTCGGCGCGGGCGACCACGGAGGAGGCGGATATCCGGTCCGCCCGGATCTCCCCGTTGTCGCTCTTCAGCTTCAGTGCGCCGCGGGCGTCCCGGACGTTGATCTCCCCGTTGTCCGACGAGAGGTCCAGCGCGCGGTCGAAGCCGGTGGCGCTGATCGTGCCGTTGTCCGACGAGGCCGTCACAGCGACCCCGCGCGGCACCTTCACCCGGTGCCGGGCCTCGCAGTTGTTGATCAGCGCGTCACACTTCACCCGGAGCGTGAGGGTGTCGCCCTCCATGGTCCAGACAGGGTCGGGGCCGCTTCCCAGCACCACCCACCCGTCGACCTGCCGCTCCACCTCGACCTGCTCCACGTCGGCCGGCACGAGGTCCACGGTCGCGTTCTCGGAGTCGATGGTCAGGGTCTTCCCCTCCAGCGCGAACGACTTGCGCTCCACAGGGGCGCCGTCGACGTCCGTGCTCCCGCACCCGGTGAGAGCCAGGACCAGCAACGTGACCCCACCCCCCAGAGCGAGGGCCCGCCCCGGCGCCCCACGGAGCGTGCGGGTCGCTGCGCTCTTCACGATGTCCACGGTGATCGTTCCCCCAGTGCGTGCTGCCGGACGGTGCCGCACCGGACGTCGCTGCCGGTGCACTCAAACCGTATGCACCGACGCCCCCCGGCGGGATCCGGACGGCTACCGTCTCTTGGTGGGGTTATCCCCCGCACCGGCCGTGGCCCCGGCCCCCGTGAAGGCGGCCCGGTCCCGTCCCGACCGGTTTATGAGCAGGGGCGCCCGTCCATGTACGCTGTTGCCTCATCCACGGGTGCGTAGCTCAGGGGTAGAGCGCTGCTCTTACAAAGCAGATGTCGGCGGTTCGAAACCGTCCGCGCCCACCAGTACGAAGGCCCCCGACCGATCATGGTCGGGGGCCTTCGGCGTCTCCCTCACGTCCACGATCAACGCGCGCGGTCGCTCACCGCCTCCGCGATCGACAGGCTGTTCTCGTAGAGGTGGTGCCGGGTGATCCGGCCGTTCTCCACGGTGAGGCGGAGCGCGAACGGTCCCTCGAAGGATCTGCCCGTCGCCCGTACGGTCCCCGACACGTGCCCCGTCAGGACGGCGTCGGTGCCGTCGACGAGGAAGGCGTCGACGGAGGCGCGTGCGTCCTCGGGGACGGTGTGTTCCATCAACTCCGTGAACTGGGCCGCGCATTCGGCGGCCGTGGACCGGGGGCGGATCCACGGCACGGTCGGGTTCTCGGCGAGCAGCCAGTCGACCTCGTCGGCGAAGAGCGCCGTGAGCCGCGCGGTGTCTCCGGCCAGCCGGGCGGCGAGGAACTCCTGGACCACGGCCCGGGTCGTATCGGCGGCGGAAGGCGCCGCGCCGGCCGGGCTTGCCGTGGGCGTGGGGGACGTGACGGACATGGGGACACTCTCCTCGCTGCGGGGGCGGGGCCTGTCAGGGCTTCCCGTCGATGGGTCCGATCCTGCCGGGTCGGGCGGACGCGGTCGATTACGCCGGAGGTAATGCCGGAAGCGATGAGGGGGGCGCCAGCGTCGGGGCGTCGCCTTGGGCGCGGGGCACCTGGACGTCTGCCGCGCGACGGACCGGCCTACCCTGGGCCGGTGCGCCGCGAGAGCTGCGGATGAACGTTTCGTCGTGCAACGGCCCCGTGTGGTGACGCAGGCTGCGGCGATACGGAGGGTCGACCGAACGACGAGGTACGAGGGGGCAGTTCATGGGGCAGACGCTGGCCGAGATCCTGGACGGGGCGGCGCACGGGCGGTTTCCGGAGACCGACGGGAGGACGACCGTGGTCGCCGCGCCGAGTGGCCGCGACACGGGGGTGATCGCCTTCACCGCGCACTCCGTCGTGTTCACCGATGAGGACCCCGAGTGGGTCCATGCGACGCTGGCCGCCCTGGAATGCGATGCGCTGGCCGCCACGATGCACCCCCGCTTCCTGACGGCCTTCCTGGAGCGCACCGGGCGGGTCACCGACACGATCGACCTCCTGACCGTGGCGGCCTCGCTGCCCGGTGAACCCGCGCTGGAGCTGCGGGAGGTCACCGATCCCGTACACCCGCGGGTGATGAGTGCCCGTCGGCGCCGGGACGGGGTGCGGATGTGGGAGGTCGACGGGGGAGTGCTGGTGCTCGGGCGCGGGGTGGCGGGGCGGTGGGAGGTCGCCGTCGAACTGGACGAGGACGCCCGGCACCGGGGCCTCGGCCGCGCCCTCGCCACCGCCGCACGGCACCTCGTACCCCCGGGTGAACCGCTCTGGTCGCAGCAGGCCGCGGGCAACGCGCGCAGCATCCGGGCGTTCCAGGCCGCCGGATTCCGCCCGGTCGGCTCGGAGGCGTTGCTGTTCGGCCGCGGTCAGGGGCAGAACGCCGGGGGAGCGTGAGGGCTGTGCCGGATTCCCCGTACGGCGGCCGCGGCCTCCCGCTACGCTGCTCGCCATGATCGACTCACCCGCGAGCCCGACGGACACCGAGGTGGCGGCGGCCGCGGCCCTGGCCGGGGCGGAGGTCGTGCGCGCCCGTTACGGGCGGCGGCACTCCCGTATCGACAAGGGCGCCGGGGACTTCGCCACCGACGCCGATGTGGCGGCCGAGGAGGCGATCCTCGACATCATCCGTACCGCCCGGCCCGGGGACGCGGTGCACGGCGAGGAGGGCGGTCGGCGAGGCGCGGTCGACGCGGTGCGCGAGTGGTTGGTGGATCCCTTGTGCGGGACGCTCAACTACGCCACCGGCTCCCAACTGGTCGCCGTCAACGTGGCGCTGCGCAACGGCCCGGCCGCGGTGGCCGATCCGTTCAGCGGCGAGCTCTTCCTGACCGATGGCGAGACCGCATGGGGCCGTTACGGTGCGTACGGGGACGCGGATGAGCACGCCTCCGGCCCCGTTGCGGGTCGACGGCCGCTCGGCGGGGAGCAGTTGGCGCCGACGGCGGACACCCGGCTGGTGGACGTGAACCTCGATCCGCCCTTCCCCGGCGCGCCCGCCTTCCGGGCCGTGGACCTGCTCGCCCACCCCGGGTTCGTCGAACGCTTCCGCCCCCGCGTCGTCTCCACGACGCTCGCCCTGGCCTGGGTCGCGGCCGGTCGGAGGGCCGCCTATGTCACCGACGGCGGCGACCTGAGCGGGAGCGTGCACTTCGCCGCCGGGATCGCCCTGTGCCGGGCCGCCGGCTGCGTCGTCACCGGGATCGACGGTGCTCCCGTCGGGCCGGAGGGCCGTGGCCTCGTCGTGGCCGCGGACGCCGGAACGCACGGGCTGCTGATGTCGTTGATCCGCGGTCGCGGGCGGAGGGCCTGAGCCACACCGCCTGCGCCGAGCCGGGGGTGTGCCCGCCGCGCCGCGTCCCCTCAGACGTGCAGCTCGGGCGGGAAGTCGGTCCAGCGGAGTTCGGCGGGCAGGTGGCCGGTGTCGTTGAACAGGAGGAGGGCCGGGGGGCGGCCGGGCGCGTAACGGATGACGGTCAGGGCGGCGTTGGCGTGGTTGATGCCCAGCCAGCGCCACTCCGGGGCGTCCAGGGCGGCCCGGACGAGCCAGCCGACGAGGAAGTTGTGGGTCACGAGGAGTTCGTGGCGGGGCTCGTCGCCCTCGACCGTTCCCGTGAACCGCGCGAGAGCCTGCCGGGCCAGCCCGGGCCCCTGCTCGCGCTCGGCCGCCGGGAACCCGGCCAGCCGGGCGAGCGTCTCGTCGGCCGAATCCGCCGGCAGCTCCTCCCGGCGCGGCAGGTACGGGATGTAGTCGCCGGCCGGCTCGGACCGCAGCAGAGGAACTCCCGCCAGCCGCTCGCCGACCAGCCGCGCCGTCTGCTCGGCGCGCGGGAGCGGGCCGTGGTGGATCGCCGTGATCGGGGCCCCGCGGAGCCGCTCCCCTAGCAGGGCGGCCTGACGGCGGCCGTCGTCGGTCAGCGTGCTCTCGTCGGCGGAGGCCTGACCGTGCCGGGTGAGGTACAGGTAGCGGGCAGCCGTTGCCGTCATGGGCGGGTCCTCCGTCGCGGTTCACGGTCGTACGAACGTCCGCGGAGACGCCGGCCCGCGCTCGGGCGGTTCCGCCTAGGGCGTGTTTCGAAAGTAGCGCTGTCCGCCCGGAGGGCGGGCTCGGCGGCGTCTGGTGCGTGCGATCGCAAGGCGGAGGGTCGCCCCGATACTGGATGTATCGGGGTGATCCCGACAA
>NZ_JBIVUV010000041.1:0-22764 GCF_044768525.1 Streptomyces sp. NPDC091287 | reverse complement strand
CGTGCTCTCGGGCTGTGCCGGTGTGGCCAACTGTGCTGTGGTGGCGCGTGTGGACCGGCAGGGTGAGCGCAGGCTCGTCGCCTACTTCGTTCCGGCGAACGCGGCACAGGCACCGGATGCGGGGGAGCTGCGGGAGGCGCTTGCGGGGTCGCTGCCCGACTACATGCTGCCCGCCGCCTACGTCCCCCTGGACAGCCTCCCGCTCACTCCGTCGGGCAAACTCGACGAACGCGCCCTGCCCGAACCCGAAACCACCCTCACCACCACCGGACGCGAACCCCGCACCCCCAACGAACACGTGCTCTGTGCCCTGTTCGCCGAGGTGCTCGACCTGCCCGCCGTCTCCGTCGACGACGACTTCTTCGCACTCGGCGGCCACTCGCTGATGGGCATCAAACTGGTCAACCGCATCCGCAGCGCCCTCAGCACCGAACTCAGCATCCGCACCCTGTACGAATCGCCGACCGTGGCCGCACTCGCCGGCGCGCTCGACGAGGCATCGGATGCGAGCACAAGGACCGCCATCGGTGCGGTGGAGCGGCCCGATGTGCTCCCGCTCTCCTTCGCCCAGCGCAGGCTCTGGTTCCTCAACCGCCTCGAAGGGCTCAGCGGTACGTACAACGTGCCCCTCGTCCTGCGCCTGACCGGCGGCCCCCTGGACCGCACGGCCCTGGAAGGCGCCCTGGCCGACCTGGTCGGCCGGCACGAGAGCCTGCGCACGGTCTTCCCCGAAACGGACGGAACGCCCCGGCAGGAGATACGCGACCCCCAGGCCGCAGCCGTGCCGCTGACCGTCGTGGACACCACCGAGGCCGAACTGCCCGCGAAACTCGCGGCACTCGCCACCCGCGGCTTCGACCTGACCACCCAACTGCCCATGCGCGCAACACTGTTCGTGCTCGGCGAGCACGAACACGTACTGACCCTGGTGCTCCACCACATCGCCACCGACGGCTGGTCCACCAGACCGCTGGTCAACGACCTCGCCACCGCCTACGCCGCACGCCGCACCGGCGCCGCCCCCGGCTGGGCGCCGCTGCCGGTCCAGTACGCCGACTACACCCTGTGGCAGCGCGAGCTCCTCGGCGACGAGCAGGACCCGCAGAGCCGGCTCAGCAAGCAGCTCGCCTTCTGGCGGCAGACCCTCGCCGGGCTCCCCGACGAACTGTCGCTGCCCACCGACAGGCCCCGCCCCGCGCTGGCCGGCTACCGGGGCCGCACCCTGGAGTTCGCACTCGACGCGGCCCTGCACGAGCGCCTGACCGCAATGGCCCGCTCCCGCGGCGTCAGCATGTTCATGGTCCTGCAGTCGGCGCTCGCCGTCCTGCTGACCAAGCTCGGCGCGGGCGACGACATCCCCATCGGCAGCCCCATCGCCGGCCGCACCGACGAGGCGCTCGAAGACCTCGTCGGGCTGTTCCTGAACACGCTGGTGCTGCGCACCGACACATCCGGCGACCCGACCTTCGGCAAGCTGCTGGACCAGGTCCGCAGGTCGGCCCTGGACGCCTACGCCCACCAGGACGTCCCCTTCGAGCGCCTCGTCGAGGCCGTCGACCCCGAACGCTCACCGGCCAGGCACCCGCTGTTCCAGGTCATGCTGATGGTCCAGAACATGACCGCCGCGCAGAACACCCTCGACGGGCTCCGGCTGCGCACCGACCAGGTCGACCTCGGCGCCGCCAAGTTCGACCTGAGCTTCGCCTTCGGCGAGCAGCAGGAAGGACCGACAGAGCCCGGAGCCCTGCTCGGAGTCGTCGAGTACAGCACCGACCTGTTCGACCGGGACACCGTCGACGCGCTGGCCCAGCGGCTGGTGCGGGTGCTGGAACAAGTCGCGGACCACACAGAACTGACCATCAGCCAGATCGATGTGCTGTCGCGGGCCGAGCGCGAGAACCTCCTCGTCGGATGGAACGACACCGCCCACCCGGTGCCCCCACGGCGCGTGCACGAGCTGTTCGCACAGCAGGCGGCCCGCACCCCCGGCAACACCGCGGTGCTCGCGGGCGGCACGGCACTGACCTACGCCCTGCTCGACGAGCGGGCCAACAGGCTCGCCGCCCTGCTCACCGCCAGGGGCGCGGCCCCCGAACGGCTGGTGGCCGTGGCCCTGCCGCGCTCCGCCGACCTGCTGGTGGCGCTGCTCGCCGTACTGAAGACCGGGGCCGCCTATCTGCCGCTCGACCCCGAGCACCCGCTGGACCGCATCGGCTACACCCTCCAGGACGCGGACCCGGCCCTGGTGCTGGTCACCCACGAGACCCAGGCACTGCTCGCCGGGAGCGACACGCCCCGGCTGGTGCTCGACGCCCCCGCCACCGGGCGGGAACTGGCCGCTGCCACCGCACAGGCACCCGAGGCCGTCGGCTCACCCGACAACCCCGCCTACGTCATCCACACCTCGGGCTCCACCGGCCGTCCCAAGGGCGTCATCGTCCCGCACGGTGCGCTGACCAACTTCCTGGACGACATGGGACGCCGCTTCGCCCTCACCCCCGAAAGCCGCCTCCTGGCCGTCACCACGGTGTCGTTCGACATCGCGGGCCTCGAGCTCTACCTGCCGCTGCTCTCCGGCGCCGCGGTGGTGATCGCGGACCGCGACACCGTGCGCGACCCGGCCGCACTGCTCGAACTGGCCGGGAAGACCGGGGCCGACACCGTCCAGGCGACCCCCTCGCTCTGGCAGGCCATGGTCACGGCGGCACCGGAACAACTGCGCGGCCTGCACGTGCTGACCGGCGGCGAAGCACTCCCCGAGAGCCTCGCCGACCAACTGCGGCGCCTCGCGCGGCAGGTGACGAACCTGTACGGCCCCACGGAGACCACCATCTGGTCCACCGCGGCCGACCTCACCGACACCCAGGGCGCGCCCTCCATCGGCGTACCCATCGGCAACACCCGCGTCTACGTCCTTGACGAGCGGCTCAACCCGGTCCCGGCCGGCGTGCCCGGCGAGCTGTACATCGCGGGCACCGGCGTCGTCCGCGGCTACCTGGGCAGGCCCGGCCTCACAGCCGAGCGGTTCACGGCGTGCCCGTTCGGCGCGCCCGGCGAGCGCATGTACCGCACGGGCGACATCGTCCGCAGGACCACCGACGGGCAGCTCCACTTCTCGGGCCGCTCCGACCACCAGGTGAAGGTGCGCGGCTTCCGCATCGAACTCGGCGAGATCGAGACCGCCCTGACCGGACACCCCTCGGTCGGCCGGGCCGTGGTGCTGGCCCGCACCGACCAGGGCGCGGCCGCCAGGCTGGTCGCCTACGCGGTACCGGCGGCCGGAGTCCCCGCGCCGCAAGCCGCCGACCTGGTCGCGCACCTGTCGGCGACGCTGCCCGAGTACATGGTGCCCTCCGCGTTCGTCACCCTGGACGAACTGCCGCTGACCCCCAACGGCAAACTCGACCGCAAGGCGCTGCCCGCCCCCGACTTCAGGGCCGCCGCCGACTCGCGGGCACCGCGCACCCCCCTGGAGAAGGACCTGTGCACGGTCTTCGCCGAGGTGCTGCGGATCGAGTCCGTCGGCATCGACGACAGCTTCTTCGAGCTCGGCGGCGACAGCATCGTCTCCACCCAGCTGGTCGCCAGGGCCCGCGCGGCCGGACTCGTGTTCGGCGTCAACGACGTCTTCGAGCACAGGACGGTCGCCGCGCTCGCACAGATCGCCGAGGTACTCGACGACAGCGCGATCCGCGAACCCGACCTGGGAACCGGCGAGTTCACACCGGCCCCCATCGCACACCGGCTGCGCGAGCAGGGCGGCGGGATCGACGGCTACAGCCAGCACATGCTCGTAACGACCCCGCCGGGACTGACCCTGCCGGCGCTCGGCGCCGTACTCCAGAGCGTCCACGACCGGCACGGCGCGCTCAGGGCCAGGCTCGGCGAGGGCGCCGACGGCAGGTGGCTGCTCGACGTGGCACCCGCGGGAGCGGTCGACGCCGCCGGCCGGCTGCTGCGGACCGACGCCACGGGCACCCAAGACGCCGGCCTCGTCGCGCTCATCGAGCGCAGCCTGGAGGACGCGCGCAGCCAACTCGCCCCACGCGAAGGGCAGATGCTGCGCGCCGTGTGGTTCGACGGGGGACTCGACCGGCCCGGAAGGCTCCTGCTCGTCGCCCACCACCTGGTGGTCGACGGCGTCTCCTGGCGGATCCTGCTGCACGACATCGCCGAGCTGTGGGCCGCTGCACAGGCGGGGCGCGCGCCGCAGCCGGTCCACCCGGGCACCTCGGTGCGCCGCTGGAGCGAGCACCTGGCCGCCGAGGTCCGCAAGCCCGAACGCAGGGCCGAACTCGCCCAGTGGGCCGACCTGTTGAGCGACGATGGGCTGAGCCTTGCCGGGCGACCCGTGGACCCGGAGTGCGACCTGGCGGGACCCGTCGCCACCGTGACGGCGACCCTGCCGGCCGACCGCACGGCAGCCCTGCTCACCCGGGTGCCCGAAACCTTCCACTGCGACGTCCAGGACGTCCTGCTCAGCGCACTGGCCATCGCACTGGTGGACCACTCCCGCAAGGCGGGCGGCGCCGCCACCTCCGTACTGGTGGACGTCGAGGGACACGGGCGCGACGAAACCGTCGGCGGCGCCGACCTCAGCGGCACCGTCGGCTGGTTCACCAGCCTGCACCCGGTGCGCCTGGACCCGGGCGCCACCGACTGGGCCGAACTCTGGTCGGGCGGACCCGTCCTGGGGCGCACCGTCAAGCGCATCAAGGAGCAGCTCCGCGCGGTGCCCGGCACCGGCATCGGCTACGGACTGCTGCGCCACCTCGACGCGGAGACGGGAGCGGAACTGGCCCGGCTCGCGACACCCCGGATCGGCTTCAACTACCTGGGCCGCGTCGCCGTCCCCGACCCGGACGGTGCCGGCACGGACTGGGAGATCGCACCGGAGGCCGCCGGTCTCAACCCCGGTGTGCACGACGGGCCGGGCACGCCCTACAGCCTGGAGCTCAACGCCGTCACCCTCGACCGCCCCAGCGGCCAGGAGCTCGTCGCGACCTGGTCCTACCCCTCGGGCGGACCGCTGTCCGAAGCGGAGACCCGCGAGATCGGCGAGGCATGGTTCCGTGCGCTGGACGCGCTGATCACCCATGTGGACCGCCCGGAGGCAGGCGGCCACACCCCGTCCGACCTCGCCCTGGCCGACCTCGACCAGGCCGAGATCGATCTGCTCGAGGGCGAGTGGTAGCAGCCGAACGACCCGTAAGCGGACCGCCGGAGAACTCAGGACTCGGAGACCACGATGGATTTCAGCCTCTTCTACTTCGCCAACAACGACACCGAGGAACAGGACCGCTACCGGCTGCTCCTGGACGGCGCCCGCTTCGCCGACGAGCAGGGCTTCACCGCCGTATGGACCCCCGAGCGGCACTTCCACCCCTTCGGCGGCAACTACCCCAACCCAGCCCTGACCAGCGCGGCCGTCGCCGCCGTGACCAAGAACGTCGCCGTGCGCGCCGGCAGTGTCGTAGCGCCCCTGCACCACCCCATGCGGATAGCCGAGGAGTGGTCGGTCGTCGACAACCTGTCGAACGGCAGGGCGGGCGTCGCGTTCGCATCGGGCTGGCACGCAGCCGACTTCGCACTGCGCCCGGAGAACTACGAGACCCGCAAGTCCGGGCTCATGGACACGGTCGACACCATCCGACGGCTGTGGAACAGGGAGCCGGTGAACCTGGTCGACGGCGCGGGCGAGCCCGTCGAGCTGACGATGTTCCCCCCGCCGGTCCAGAGCGAGCTGCCGATGTGGCTGACCAGCGGCGGCACCCCCGACACCTTCCGGCTGGCCGGTGAGCACGGCATGGGCATGCTGACCCATCTGCTCGGACAGGACATCGGCGTCCTCGCGCAGCGCATCGCCGAGTACCGCGCCTCCTACCGCGAGCACCACCCCGGATCCGAGAGCCGGGGCCATGTCGCCCTGATGCTGCACACCTTCGTCGGTACCGACCGCGAGGCGGTCAGGGAGACCGTGCGCGAGCCGTTCTCCCGCTACCTGGCCAGCTCCTTCGACCTGCTGGTGAAGGCGGCGGAGGCTGCCGGCGCCCAGGCCGAGGCCGCCACACGGGAGCTCAAGAGCATGGGCCCCGAGGACCGGAAGTTCCTCGTGGAGCAGGCGTTCGACCGGTACTTCGAGATCAGCGGCATGTTCGGCACCGTCGACGACTGCCTGGGCATGCTCAAGCAGCTGAGCGACGCGGGCGTCGACGAAGTCGCCTGCCTGGTGGACTTCGGCGTCGCCACCGACCAGGTCATCGGCGCCTTCGACCACCTCGCCGAGCTCCACGGCGCATGGCGCGCCCAGACGGAAGGCTGAGCGGCCCCGTATGAGTACCGCACCCCTGAGCCCCGCACCCGTGGGCACCGCCCCGATGGCGCAGACGATGACCCCCGCCTCGCTGCGCGAGGCGATGGCGCGCTTCGCGACCGGCGTCATCGTGCTGAGCGTGGGCGGCAAGAGCATCCACGGAATGACCGCGAACGCCTTCAGCTCGGTGTCGCTCGATCCGCCGACCGTCCTGTGCTGCGTCTCGCACAGTGCGGTGATGCACCAGGCGATCACCACCGAGCGCAGGTTCGCCGTCTCCGTCCTGGGAGCGCGGCAGGAGGGCCTCGCACGCCACTTCGCCGACAAGCGGCGGCCGCTGGGCGCCGAGCAGTTCAGCGGACTCGACTGGGAGCGCGGACCTTGCACCGGGGCACCCCTGCTCCGCGGCGCACTGGCCTGGCTGGAGTGCGAACTCACCGAGATCCACGTCTCGGGCGACCACTCCGTCTTCCTCGGGCGCGTGACGGCCTCCAGCAAGGGCACCGGCCGTTCCGGGCTGCTGTTCTTCGACGGCCAGTTCCAGCGCGTCGACTCGGAGTCCGCCGTGTGAGCGGACACCCGCACCGGGAGGGACCGCGGGGGCACCGCCACCGCGCGGCGGCCCCCGTCCGCCCCGGCTGATTCGAAGAAATGGAAATCGCCTGGTTCCCGTACTTCCCCGGGAAATACCGTCGGCCCTGACCGGATGGACGGGTCCGTCGCCGTGATGAGGAGTCTGATGGATATCGCAATCTCTGTAGCGGGTCTACGGAAGCGCTACGGCGACAACGAGGTGCTCAAGGGCATCGACCTGTCCGTCGAGGCGGGCACGGTCTATGGACTGCTCGGACCCAACGGCGCCGGCAAGACCACCGTCGTCAGGACGCTGGGCACCCTCCTCAAGCCGGATGACGGCACGGCTACGGTCGCGGGGTACGACGTGGTGCGTCAGGCGCACGAGGTGCGCAAGAACATCGGGCTCACCGGTCAGTACGCCGCCGTGGACGCACAGTTGACGGGCCGGGAGAACCTGGTGCTGATCGGCACCCTGCTCCACATGGGCCGGGCCAGGGCGCGCACCAGGGCCGACGAGATCCTGGAGATGTTCGACCTGACGGGAGCGGCCGACCGCCCCGTACGCACCTACTCCGGTGGCATGCGCCGCCGCCTCGACCTCGGGGCCAGCCTCACCGCGAGCCCGCCGGTCATCTTCCTGGACGAGCCCACCACCGGCCTCGACCCCATCAGCAGGAACGCCCTGTGGGACATGGTGCGCAAGCAGGTCGCCGAGGGCACCACGGTGCTGCTCACCACCCAGTACCTCGACGAGGCCGACCAGCTCGCCCACCGCGTCGCGGTCATCGACAAGGGCCGGATCGCCGCCGAGGGCACCCCCGACGAGCTCAAGCGCAAGGTCGGCGGGGAACGTCTGGAGATCGCGGTGGGCACCCCCGACGACGCCCCCGCCGCCCGGGCCGCGCTGGCCGCCGTCGGCTCGCCGGACACCGCGCAGCCGGTGGTCAGCGCGGACGGGCTGCGCGTCTCGGTGGCGCTGGAGAACGGCATCGCCGGAGTCGCCGCCGCGGCGACGGAGCTCCAGGCGGCCGCGGTCGAGGTCGTCGACTTCGTCGTGCGGCGCCCCTCGCTCGACGACGTGTTCCTGGAGCTGACCGGTCACAAGGCGGTTCCCGACGACACCACCAAGTCCGCCGACGACACCGAACCGGCACACGGCAAAACCGAGTTGAAGGCGGCACAGCGGTGAAGACCTACATACTCGGCGACTCCTACGCCCTGTTCGGCCGGCACATGCACCATCTGGTACGGATGCCGCAGCGGCTCCTCAGTGTCACGCTGATGCCGATCATGTTCGTGATCCTCTTCGGGTACCTGTTCGGCAGCTCGATGACACTGCCCTCGGGCGAATACCACGACTACATCATGGCGGGGATCTTCATCCAGGTGATGCTCGCCAGCGTCATCAACACCGGCGTGGGCGTCGCGGAGGACCTCAACAACGGCCTGGTGGACCGGTTCCGCTCGATGCCCATGTCCCAGGTCTCGGTGCTGCTCGGCCGGACCAGCTCCGACGTCGTCCTCAACTGCATCTCCTGTGCCGTGATGTCGGGCGTCGGCCTGATGATCGGCTGGCGCATCGACACCAATCCCATCAAGGCGCTCGAGGGCTTCCTGCTGCTGATCCTGCTCGGCTTCACCATGACCTGGCTCGGCTCCCTGGTGGGCCTGCTGATCCGCGAGCCGCAGGGCGTGAACGCGGTCGCGATGTTCATCACGATGCCGGCGTCGTTCCTCTCGGCCACGTTCTACCCGCTGGCCAACCTGCCGGGCTGGCTGCAGAGCATCGCACAGTGGAACCCGATGACCACGCTGGCCACGGCCCTGCGCGAACTGTGGGGCAACCCCACGGGCAACGTCGGCGACGTGCCGCTGCCGCTGCGGCACCCGGTGCTGTCCTCGGTGCTCATCCTGGGCGTGCTGCTGGTGATCCTGATCCCGCTGACCACGCGGGCCTACGAGCGCGCGGCCGCCAAAGTCTGACGCGGCAAGCCCCGCACCCCCGCGACCCGGCAGCCGCCTCCCCGGCCCGCCGGGCCGCAGTGCGTCCGCGACCCACCGGGGCCCGTCCCCGCCCCCGCCCCCGGCGCTCAGCCACGAGCAGGCACCGGCGGCGTGCGCCGGCTTCGGGGACGAGCAACTCGGCCGGTCCAGCATCCCGTCACTGGTGGACGAGATCGTCAGGGAGCAGCCGGACCTGCTGGAGGAGCAGTCCGAGCGCGACGAGGGGCGGCGCCGTCCCCCGCCCGGGGGACGGCGCCGCCCCTCGCTGTGCGGGCCGCAGCTGTCGTACGTGAAGAACCTGCACCGCCTTGTCCGGCGAACCCGGTCCCACCCCCGGTGTGGCCGGCCGTCGGATACGACGCGGCCAGGATCGCCCTGACCGGCCCACGTCCGGTGAAGGACTAGGACCGGCTGCTGCGGGCCGCCGCCGCGCCCGCGGGCCTGGACTCCCTGCCGGTGCCGGCGGAGCAGTCCTCCGGCGAAGGTGATCACCCACCACCTGCTCTCGATGGACCCGCCGGACCACACCCGGCTTCGCCTTCCCCCTGCCCGGCACCGTCCTGGGTGCGCTCCTGGGCGTGCCCTGGCCGACAAGGACCGCTTCGGACTCTGCGTCGACCTCGACCAGGCGAGCCCCGAGCAGCTGGCGATGGTGCGCGCCGACCGCTCCCTGGCGCCCGCGGCCGTCGACGAGTCCGCCCGCTACGAGACGACGGTGCACCTCACCATGCCGGCGGCCGCGGCGGAACCGCTGGAGATGGCCGCCGTACAGAGCGGAGAACGACTTCGTCATGGTCTCGACCGGTGCGGCCGGCCACGGCCCGGCGTACCGCACCGACCCGGACGGCCTCGACATCCACGGCAGGACGGCAGGCCACCTCGGCTACGGCCACGGCCTCCACCGCTGCCTCGGCGCCTCCCTCGGCAGCATCCGGGCCGAGGTCGTCCCCTCGACGCTGCTCGACCGCTACGAGCACATCGGGGCGGTGGCACCGGAAGAGATCACCCGCAAGCCCGTTCCCCGCACGCGTCCTCGAAGGGCTCCCGCTGTGCGTCGGGTGAGCGGAGCAGCCGTGTGCAGAGGCCCTGCCCGGGACCGTGGTCCCGGGCAGGGCCTCTGCCGCGTCCGGTGTGTCAGCGCGCCTGCGCCTTCTCGGTCAGTACCTCGTACGCGCTGCTGAGCGAGGTGACCCGCTGCAACTCCTGCTCCTTGAAGGGGAGTCCGTACGTCTGCTCCAGCACGACCACCACCTCGAGGGCCAGCAGCGAGTCGACCCCCAGGTCCGCGGTGAACGAGGCGTCGTCCGTGACGTCCGCGACGTCCACGTCGAGGACCCGGGCGATGACGCCGCGGAGCTCTTCCTTGTCCAGCTCGGTCGCGACGGTGGCGGTGTCCGCCTGAGTGCTCGTCATGTCGGTGTCCCGTTCTTGGTTCTTGGCGCAGGGATGGATGGACGGATGGTGCTCAGGTGGGGGGTGTGCACGGGAAAGTGCCCGCACTGCCGCAGCGGGCGGAACCGCGGACAGGACAGGTCGTCACACGGCACGCGGAAGGGCTCGGTGCGCAGCCCGGGCGCGGGCGGGTACGTCTCGTCGGGCCCGGGGCGGATCGGGCGTGCCGGGCGGACGCCGGCGGCACCAGGGCCGGGCGGCGGGCCACATGTCCGGCCCGACGATCACCGCTCTTCGAGCACGTGTGTGCCCCGACTCCTTCATGCCGCTTCCCCGTCCGGCTGGCGTGCGAAATCCGCGATTCCTGGCCCAATCAAAGAGCCGTGATTCCTGCCTGCTGAATCTGAGGTGATATTAGGTGACCGTTTCGGGGCGGGCAACCATCGTGATTTAAATGGCGGCACCCTGATTCAGGGTTTTCTCATCAGGGAATTCAATAAAGGCCGTCACGGTCCGTGGGCCGGTGTCCCCACAGTCCGCCGTATCGTGCGGAGTTGACCAGTTCTGGGGTCTACGCTCCGCGCCGGGGCCGTCCCGCCGGCCTCCGGTCCTCCCGGAGGATCGCACAGGTGCCGTATCGAAGGTTTCTGTGCGCTGCGGCGAATTACTGGAACATGATGTTCAAGATATTCGAGCGGACCGCCGGAATCAAATCTTTGCACTGTTGTTGTCGCATCCGCACCCCTTCGGACAGGCTGCGATCCGACGACTGTCCAGCGCAGTGCCCCTCATCCCTGAGGAGGAGCGCCGAGGGGGAGAGGTCCCCCGCGTGACTCCGGTTCCCGGACCGGCGAAGGAGGCACGGGGGCGGCACCGGGGAGCAGGCTTGGGCAGTGAGACCTCACACCCGCCATGAGCGCGGCGCACCTCTGGAGGACCTGGCGTGGCTACCACCCTGGAGCATCGGACCCTGCACGGCAGCCTCGCGGACGGGGTGCCCGCCTGGGCGCGGCGCGTGGCCTTCCTCATCCCCTTCACCGTGCTGCCGTCGGGCCTGTGGCGGATCGCCGGGATGACCTTCGGGCTTCCGGTCACCAAGGACATCGACGTCGGCAGGGGCGAGGTGCCCGGCTGGTTGCCGATGGAGGTCTACGCGGTCGTGCTGACCCTCTTCGCCGAGGCGGTGGCGTTCCTCGCGATCGGCCTGGTATCGACCTGGGGGGAGGTCTGGCCGCGCTGGATGCCGTTCGTGGGCGGCCGGCCCGTACGGCCGATGGCGGCGATCGTCCCCGCGGCACTGGGCGCGCTGGTCCTGACCGCACTGTGGACCACGGCGTTCGTCGCCATCCTGTCCGGCCACGGGGCGGACGGCTCCCAGCTGGGCGACGGCACCCTGCGCGGCATGCTGCTCCACCTGGTCGGCGCGCTCGACTGGCGGGCCGTGCTGTTCCTCGCGACCTATGTGCCGCTGATCGCCTGGGGCCCGCTGCTGGCGGCCGTCACCTACGCGTACGCGGTGCGCCGCAACGTACTGCCCCGCAGGAAAGCGGTCTGAGCACACAGGGTGGGGCGGGACTCCAGGAGTCCCGCCCCACCCTGTGCGTCCGGACACGGGCTCCCGGTCATCGCCTCACGCGGCGGCCACCGGCGTCCGATCGGCCGGCTCCGGCGCCCCGAGCGCCTCCCAGGGCCGGAACGCGAGCGTCAACTGGTGCACCGACATGACGGCTTCGTCGCCCACCCGGGTCTCGCCCCGGAAGAACAGCGCACCGCGCCAGACCCGCATGAGCCGCACCCGGTGCTCCAACACCGTCCCCGGCAGCACCGGCCGGTGGAACTCCATCTCGGTCGTGCCGCCGAGGACCATCACCCCTTCGGGCAGGTCCTCGTCCATGCTCGCCAGGAGCCCCGCGGCCTGTCCCCATGACTCGATCAGCAGGGTCGGCGGGTAGGCGAGCTGCTCGACGGAGGCGTCCTGCGGAATCCGCTCGTACCACGGCTCGTTGCCGGTGACCGCCTTCACGGCGACGAGCGACTCACCGGGGACGGCCTCCAGCACCCGGTCCACGAGCAGCATCGGCCGGCGGCGCGGAAGCAGCCGCCGGATCCCGTCCAGTTCGATCACAGCTGTGCCCCCGCGACATAGCGGAGGGACGCGAGGGCCGCGGGGCCGCGGGGGGTTCTCACCTCGGCCTGGCAGTCCCAGGCACCCTCGTCGCCCGGCACCGGTGCCCACGTCAGCCCGACGGTCAGCTCGTCGCCGGGGAAGGCCGCTCCGACGAAGCGGGCCCGGGCGATGGCGCGCAGGAACAGGCCCTTGCGCGGCAGGTTCGCCTCCGCGCCCAGGCGCACGTACTCCAGGACGGACACGCCGGGCAGGATCGGGAAGTCGGGGAAGTCGCGGGCGAGCAGCTGCTCGATCGAAGCGGTGTACGTGACGGTGGCCGACACCTCGTGGGGACCGGCTGCAGCGGTCACGGCGGACCGCGGGACGGGTGCCGCCGTACGCGGCTCGGCGAGGACCGCCGCACCCGGGGTCATGATGGGTCTCCGACCAGGGTCCTTGGCGATTGTGCCACCGCATCGGGAAACCGCAGTGCGGCATATTTCGGAGAAATGCATTCCGGCATTCTGGCCCTCCTCTGAAGTCAGGACTGCACATGAAAGGTGCACCGTGCGGCGGTGCACGGACAGTGCGCATCCAAGACTTCAAAACGGAACAACCGGCCGCCGCAAGCCGGAAGGAGGGCCAGCCGGCCGTCGATCAGGAGAAGGCTGACGATGCGGAAGGGCTGGACCGCCCCACGCCGCGGCGGATCACTGCCCGCGCCGCGGCCGGTGACCGCCGGCCACCACGCCCGCGGGCGCGTTCCCGGCCGCGCGGCGGCGCTTCCCGTACGCGACGGTCAGCACGGCCAGCATCGGCCCCCACAGGATCAGCGGTGTGTAGCAGATGTGGTACCAGACCTCCTGCCAGCCGCCGACCTGGTTCGGGAAGTCGTCGGGCAGGGCCTCGCCGCTGATCGTGGTGCCGTTCAACTCGGTGAGGAGCGTGAGCACACTCCACAGGAGCGTGAGGATGGTGGCCCCGATCGTGCCCAGGGTGACCGCCACACCCGTCGGGACCCGGCGGCCGTGCAGGAACGGGACCCAGCGCGGGAACACTTCGCCCCATCCGGCGATCAGGCCGACCGCGGCGAACGCCGCGGCTTCGGACACCACCGACAGGAAGATGACGTAGAGGTCGCCGGGCGAGAATCCGTCGTGGAACGCGGCGGGGAACCGCCAGATGGTGGAGGGCAGCACCACCAGGGGCACCGCGTAGGCGAGCAGTTGCGTCCACCGGGAGACCCCGGCAACGGGCTCGTGGGCCGCCCGCCATGCGGCACGAAACCGTCCGGGCCGCGCAGCGGCGGGGTCTTCGACGTACTGAAGCGACTGCATGCGTGGTCCTCGGCTCTGACGGGCCGGCGGTCGGCCCCCTCATAACCGAAGATCGCATCCGGCGGGACGCCGGACATCGATCAGTGGGTTGAACCGGCTCCCCCGTGCGGCGGACGGGGCGGTCCGCCCCAGGGATGCGACCATAACCGCTCCACCCGTCACCGGCCGTCGCGCACGTCCACACCCTGGACAACGGGAGCACGCGGAGGGTTTCGTCGCAGCGGCTTCGTCCGTGACAGCAGAAAGCCCCGGACGAATGAACATCCGGGGATTTCTGCTGCGTATATTTGATATCTCGTGGCTTCATTCAAAAGAAGTCACGGGGAAGCTCAACATTTACGTCGGGTTCCACCACTTTGTCATCCGAGTTGAAGCAGAGTGCTGCTCGAACCGGCACGGTCGAGGGGCAGGCCGGATAACTGGAATGAGTTTTGAAGGCGCACGTCGGGGGACATGAGGATCGGCCACCGGCTCGGCAAGAAAGCTGTGCCAGGGCTCTGCTTCTGCGACAGCACTGCGCTCCACGGCACAGGGGGAGTCGTCGGAGGCCACGATGATGCCGGCCATCAAGCCCGGCGGAGCCGCAGGGCAGGCCGAACGATTCAAGCAGTCGTGCCGAAGCTTGCCGTCTCCAGGGACAAGTAGAAGCCAGCGATTGCCCTGAGTCCTCACAAGGTGTCACGCCCGGCTGCGGCATGCGGATCGCGCGGATCAGACAGGCGCGCGGTCGGCACTGGCGCTGGCGTCAATGCTGGCGAGTGCATCCCGCCACCGCTCGCGCCATGCCCTGCGACTGTGATCGTTCACCATCGCCGCATCAACACGGTCGTCCGTTGCCAAGGGCCACAGCGGGTCATCCAGAGCGGTCGAGACCTTCCGGACCTCCTTGCGCAGTGCCTTCTTCGTCAGGGCGCCGCCGTGCACCAGGTAGGACCGCAGGTTATAGATCGCGCCCACATCGTTGAAGATCTGCTCGGCCGGATCGTCAGGGGTTGAGAGCCTTGCCGGCAGGGGCTCCGAACCCAGGCCCTGCACCTCGGAAGCGGATCACTGTGGGCTTGAGGTCGCGTACCAGGCGAGACTCCCCTCGGATCTCTGCCATCGACTCGCTGATCCCGGGCTTCAGTAACCTGACCAGCAGCAAGAACCGCTCGATCCGCGCAGACAGCGGATCAGCAAGCTCGTGTGGCTTCGGGCCACTGCCTCGCGCGATGATCACACTCTCCGGCGGTGCGAACCCGAACGGCCAGTCTCTTTCGTAGGCGCTTGAGGCCCCCGGAATCGCTTCGGAGATGATGCGTTGGATTTCGGTGGCGGTCCGCCGTCCGAGGCCAAGGCTCTGCTGCCTCCGGAGGGGACGGCGGGTCCCGCGCGAACCGCTCACCGGACGTGTGTCTGGCTGCCTGGCCACCCGGATGGGCGCGACGCCGCCGGGCAGCCGGAAGCCGGCGGCCACTTCGTGTGGTCGACGTGTCCGTCATCGTCTGACAAACGCCCGCACGGCGGGAGGCCGGGCCGGGCGGTCGAAGAACGGCGGCGGTGCGTTTCGGCGTTGCGCCCCGCCGCCGTCACCGGCCCCGTGTGGCGGCCGGTTCCGGGGGCACCGCCTCCCGCGGTGGCCCCGGAGTCGGGAGGGTCGCTCAGCTGGGGAGAGCCCACTTCTGGTTGGCGCCGGTGTGGCAGGTCCACAGGTGGAGCTTGGTGCCGTCGGCCGACGAGACACCGGACGCGTCCAGGCACTTGCCCGACTGCGGGTTCTTCAGCGTGCCGTCGGTCTGCGGCACCCATTTCTGGGCGCCGGTGTTGTTGCACCCGTAGAGCTGCACCTTGGTGCCGTCGGCTGTGCCGCTGCCGCTGACGTCCATGCACTTGCCCAGGGCGCGCAGCGTGTCGTCCGTGCCGACCGTCCACTTCTGGCCGGCCGACTGGTTGCACGTCCACAGCTGGATCTGTGTGCCGTCGGCGCTCGACCCGCCTGCGACGTCGACGCACTTGGCGCCGATGCCGGTGACAGCGCCTTCCCGGGGTCCGGTCGTGCCGCCGAGCTCCTTGATGCGGATGTTGCGGAAGGACACGTCGTCGCCCTCGCCGTGGTTCTGCAGGCCGATGTGCCCCTGCTGGAGGCTGCGGGCGGGCTCGGTGTTGGTGAAGTCGTTGATCTTGCGGCCGTTGAGGAAGAGCTGGAGGCGCTCGCCCTCGACCCGGATCTCATACGTGTTCCATTCGCCCGGCGGGTTGAGGGCGGCGTCCCGGGCGGCGAGGTCGGCGGACTTGAACCCGTAGACGGAGCCGGTGGTGCGGTCGGGGGTGTCGGTGGCGTCGATCTGGATCTCGTACCCGTTGTTGACGGCCGACCACGGGTCGTCGGAGGCCGGGAAGCCCACGAAGACACCGGAGTTGTCGTCACCGGCCTGGCGCCAGTCGAGCTTCAGGGAGTAGGACTTGTACTCCTTCGCCTGGTACCAGAACAGGCCGAGGCCGCCCCGGGAGGTCAGGGTGTTGTCGGCGTTGGCGAAGGAGCCCGGACCGGCCTGCTTCCAGCCGGTGGTCCCGGAGGTGCCGAACAGGGTGGTGTAGCCGGTCTCCGGGCGGCAGTCGGCCTCCGTCATCTCCGCGGCCCAGCGGATGCCGCCGAGCAGATGGCGGCGGAAGACGGGGTCGGCGTAGGAGTCCTCGGTGTGGCCGCCGCCGGTGTAGAAGGCGCGCCCTCCTTCGTAGTCCTTGCACCAGGCGATGGGGTGGTCGCCGCCCATGGTGCCGCCGCTGTAGGTGGACTCGTCGAGCGAGGCCAGGACGTGGGCCGACGTGCGGGGGTTGGTGCGGTAGTCGTACCACTCGTCGGTCCGCTGCCAGGTGGAGCCGAGGTGGGCGGTGGCGTCGTGGGCGCGGTCCTCGACCTTCACGGTGGCCGGCTGGATGTGCGGGTGGGACTTGAACAGGGCGCCGGCCAGGCCGCTGTACCAGGTCCAGTCGTACTCGGTGTCGGCCGCCGCGTGGATCCCGACGTAACCGCCGCCTGCCTCGATGTACCCCTCGAAGGCGCTCTGCTGGGCGGAGTTGAGGACGTCTCCGGTGGTGGAGAGGAAGACGACGGCCTCGTAGCCGCTGAGGTTGGCGGGGGTGAAGGCGGCGGCGTCCTCGGTCGCGGTGACGGTGAAGTTGTTGGCGGTGCCCAGCTGGCGCAGGGCGGTGATGCCTTCGTCGATGGAGGAGTGGCGGAAGCCGGCGGTCCTGGAGAAGACCAGCACGTCGTACGCCGGGTCGGCGGCGGCCGCGCGGGCAGGGGTGGCCGCCGCCGCGCGGACGGGGGCGGCCGGGGCCGGTTCGGAGGCGGTGGAGACCGCGGTGGGCAGGACGGCGGCGCCGAGCAGGCCGCAGGCGGCCCAGCTGGCGAGGCGGGTGAGTCGTCGGCTCATGTCAGGGTCCACTTCTGGTTGGCGCCGGTGTGGCAGGTCCACAGGTGGAGCTTGGTGCCGTCCGCCGAGGCGGCTCCGGAGGCGTCCAGGCACTTGCCGGACGCCGGGTTCTTCAACGTTCCGTCGGCCTGTGCCACCCACTTCTGGGCGCCCGTGCCGTTGCACCCGTACAGCTGGATCTTCGTGCCGTCGGCCGTTCCGGCGCCGCTGATGTCCAGGCACTTGCCGAGCGCGCGCAGCGTGTCGTCGGTGCCGGCCGTCCACTTCTGCGCGGCGCTCTGGTTGCAGGTCCACAACTGGATCTGTGTCCCGTCGGCGCTCGCTCCGCCGGCGGCCTCCGCGCACTTGCCGCCGATGCCCTTGAGCTCACCGCCGGGCGCGGTGGCTCCGCTGGTGGTGAAGGTGAAGTCGTCGAGGTCGAAGAGGGAGCCGCTGCCGCCCTTGAAGACGAGGTACAGGGTGGTGGTGCCTGCCGGGCGGTTGGTCAGGTCCGCGCTCACGTCCCGGAAGGTCTCCCAGCCGCCGGTGACGGGGACCGCGGCCGAGCCGAGCAGGGTGCCGGTGGGTGAGCCGGCCCGTACCTCCAGCGTGCCTCCGGCGCCGCCGGAGGAGACCCGGGCGGTCAGTTTGGTGGCGTTGCCCAGGATGTAGGGGGTGAAGGAGATCCAGTCGTTGTTGTCGATGTAGCCGACGGTCTTGCCGCCGTTCGCCGTGGCCTTGTCGACGATCTGGATGCCGGCGGAGCCGCCGAAGTGCTCGGCCTGCCGCTTGCTGCCCTGGCTGACGTTCTGGTCGTGCGTGGTCAGGGCGGGCTGCCCATTGGCTCCCTTGTCGGTGTACTCGGCGTCCCAGACGCCGAAGATGTTGGCGTTGGGGTCGTGCTCTCCGTCGGCGATGGTCTGTACGGTGCCGGAGCAGCCGGTGGCGGAGGTCTGCGGGTGGCCGTGGCTGTCATGGCCGATGATGAAGGTGACCTTCACCTTCGAGCAGTCGATCGTGCCGTCCTCGGGGTCGGTGACGGTGACGGTGAAGGGTACGGCGGCGCCCGGGTCGATGATGGAGCCGTCGGCGGGAAGGCTGAGGGTGACGGTGGGCGCGGTGTTGCCGACGGTGATGACGACGGAGGCGGTGGCGGTGTTGCCGGTGCCGTCGGAGACGGTCAGTTCGGCGGTGTAGCGGCCGTTGGCGGTGTAGGTGTGCGAGGGGTTCGCGGCCGTGGAGGTGGCCCCGTCACCGAATTTCCAGGCGTACGTGAGCGGGTCGCCGTCGGGGTCGGAGGTCCCGGCCGAGGAGAACGCCACCGCGAGGGGCGCCTGGCCGGAGGTGCGGTTGGCGGTGGCCCTGGCGAGCGGGGCGCGGCCGTCGGTGACGTACTCGATGCGGTAGACCGCGCTGTTGGCGTCCCCGTTGAAGTAGCCGGTGCCGTAGTCCAGGACGTACAGCGCGCCGTCCGGGCCGAAGGCCATGTCCATGACCTGGGTGCCCTGCCAGGGGAACGCGTTGATCGTCTGCACGGCGCCGTCGGAGCCCTGCTCGATCCGCTTGATCCACCGGCGGCCGAACTCGCCGGCGAAGTAGTCGCCGTCGAAGCTCTGCGGGAACTTGACCGTGGAGGCCGAGGCCGCGTCGTAGCGGTAGACGGGCCCGCCCATGGGCGACTCGGAGCCGCCGCCGAACTCGGGGACGGAGCCCCCGTCGTACGGTATCCAGGCGGGCTGGGCCGGGGGCAGGTCGGTCAGGCCGGTGTTGTTCGGCGAGGTGTTCTTCGGTGCGGTGCAGGAGAAGGCGGCGCCCGATGTGGAGGTGGCGAAGTTGTAGTCCACGTAGGCGTTGTTCTCGCCGGTGCAGTAGGGCCACCCGAAGTTGCCGGCCTTGGTGATCCGGTTGAACTCGACCTGTCCGGCGGGTCCGCGTCCCGCGTTCGCCGTGCCCGCGTCGGGGCCGTAGTCGCCGAGGTAGACGGTGCCGGTGGGCTTGTCGACGCTCATCCGGAAGGGGTTGCGGAAGCCCATGGCGTAGATCTCCGGCTTGGTCCTCGCGGTTCCGGGCGCGAAGAGGTTGCCGGAGGGGATGGTGTAGTTCCCGTCGGCGCCGACCTTGATCCGCAGCACCTTGCCGCGCAGGTCGTTGGTGTTGCCGGAGGAGCGCTGGGCGTCGTACGCGGGGTTGCGGTTGGCGCGCTCGTCGATGGGGGTGTAGCCGTCGGACGCGAAGGGGTTGCTGTCGTCTCCGGTGGAGAGGTACAGGTTGCCCTGGGCGTCGAAGTCGATGTCACCGCCGACGTGGCAGCACAGTCCGCGGCTCGCGGGGACGTCGAGGACCTTCTTCTCGCTGGCGGTGTCGAGCGTGCCGTCGGTCCTGAGGGAGAACCGCGACAGCCGGTTGACTCCGTCGAAGGGGGCGAAGTCCGTCGCGGAGCCGGTGGCGGGTGCGTCGCCGGATGGAGTGGTCAGCTTCGGCGCGTAGTAGAGGTAGACGAAACGGTTGGCGGTGAAGCCGGGGTCCACGCCCACGCCTTGGAGGCCCTCCTCGTCGTGCGAGTAGACGTCCAGTTTCCCGGCGACCTTGGTGGTGCCGGCGGCGTCGGTGACGCGCAGGGTGCCGTCCCGTGAGGTGTGCAGGACGGACCGGTCGGGCAGGACGGCGAGGGTCATGGGCTCGCCGGTCTCGGCCACCCCCTTGGCGAGGGTGACCTGCTGGAACTCGTCGGCCGCGACGCGCGTCACGGGTTCGGGGGCCGCTGCGGCAGGTCTCTGCTGGGCGGTCAGGGCACCCGCGGCGGCGAGCAAGGTGCAGGCGAGCGCCGCGAGGGGTCTGGTGAGTCTCCTGTGCACGCGCATCCTCCGTGTGATGACGGGGTGAGGTCTGGAGCACAGGCGCGCGCCGTCGCGCCGCGGACATGGGTGCCCCCGGGGGGAGGAAGGGGCACCCGGTCCTTTGCCGTTCGGTACAGAGCAGGAAGGTAATGGCTTTTTCGCGGACCAGAAAGCCCTTTGACGTACCTGGCCTCATCTTTCTCTACTGGGGGGACAAAGTTGCTGGTTGGGCTTCCGGTCGAGCTCCGCAGACGGGGCCGGTGCGGCTGCTCCCGAAGCCATGGCGCCGGTTACCACCGCCGGCCGTGGGGCCGCCCCCGTACCGTCCGGTGGAACACCAACCTGACCTGCGGTGAAGGGAATTGGTCCAGACGAACACCTTGACGGACCTCCGGCGCACTCCTTAAATCGTTATCGCCAACTGTTGAACACCGCTTCCCCCCGGGATCCCTGGATCACTTCATTTCGTGTTCGTACGTGACTGCTGGCGCACTCCGCTATGTCATGCGCGCGTCAGCCAGCTGGCCCCCCGCTCTCCTCCCCACACCCCCACGAAGCGATGTGATGCCCCGTGCGCACGCCTTGGCGCCACAGATCCCTGACCTGGCTGGCGGCAGCCGCCGTTCTCGGCCTCGCCTCCCTCAGCCCGACCACCGTGCAGGCCGCCCCCGCCCCGGCCCCGGTCTCCGCCGATGCCACCCCCCTCGCCGTGACCTTCGACGAGAACTTCGACGGACCCGCCGGCTCCGGCGTCAACGGCTCCAGGTGGCAGCTGGAGACCGGCGACAACGTCAACAACCACGAGCGGCAGTACTACACCTCGGGCACGAACAACGCCGCACTCGACGGCCAGGGCAATCTCGTCATCACGGCGAAGAAGGAGAACCCGGCCAACTACAACTGCTGGTACGGCCGGTGCGAGTACACCTCGGCCCGGCTCAACACGGCCGGGAAGTTCACCACCCAGTACGGGCGCGTCGAGGCCCGCATGAAGCTCCCGCGCGGCCAGGGCATCTGGCCCGCCTTCTGGATGCTCGGCAACGACATGGGCAACATCGGCTGGCCCGCCGCGGGCGAGATCGACATCATGGAGAACGTCGGCTTCGAGCCGGGCACCGTGCACGGCACACTCCACGGGCCGGGCTACTCCGGCTCCGGCGGTATCGGCGCGGGATACACCCTGCCGGGCGGCGCGGCCTTCGCGGACAACTTCCACACCTTCGCCATCGACTGGAGCCCCAACTCCATCAGATGGTCGGTGGACGGGAACGTCTACCAGACCCGCACCCCCGCCGACCTCGGCGGCCGGCAGTGGGTCTTCAACAAGCCCTTCTTCATGATCCTGAACCTCGCGGTCGGCGGCTACTGGCCCGGCGACCCCGACGGCTCCACCCGCTTCCCGCAGCAGCTCGTCGTCGACTACGTGCGCGTGAGCACCGACGGCGGCACCAACCCGCCGGCCGGCCGGACCATCCGGGGCATCGGCGGGAAGTGCCTCGACGTGGCGGGCGCCAGCTCCGCCAACGGCACCGCCGTACAGCTCTACGACTGCAACGGCACCGCGGCCCAGCAGTGGGACGTACGCTCCGACGGCACCGTCCGGGCCCTCGGCAAGTGCCTCGACGTGACCGGCAACAGCACCGCGAACGGAGCACAGCTCCAGCTCTGGGACTGCAGTGCCGGCCCGAACCAGCGATGGACCGTCACCGGCGCCCGCGACATCGTCAACCCACAGGCGGACAAGTGCATGGACGCCACCGGCAGCTCCTCGGCCAACGGCACCCGCGCCCAGCTGTGGACCTGCACCGGGGCCGCCAACCAGAAGTGGACGCTCGCCTGAACAGCCCCGCCGCACCCATGGCGAACGGCCCCCGCACGGGCTGACCATGGGACGCACCGCATACGCGCCCGGGACCGCGAACACGGTCCCGGGCGCGTACATGAACGTGCCCGGCTCGGGGCCGAGCTGTAGCCGATCAACAGTCCCGGGACAGCCATGCGGAGTACGTACGCGCAACTGATGGTGGCGAGTGGCACGGGATCGCCGAGACACCTGAGCGCCGTAAGTGCCGAGAAGCGAGGTTCTGGGATCGCGTCGACCGCACAGCTGGAGTGAACGCCTGCTGGCCCTTCAATGGTGTCAAGGGCAACAGGTACGGACACACCGCTGCTGGCCAAGCCATGACCGGCTCGGTGAGCGCACATGTTGTGGCCTTCACCCCAGCGGACTACAGCAAGCCCTGCTGGTCAGCACGTTGCTCAGACACCTGTGCGACTTCAAGTCCTGTTGTCATCCCGCCCACCTGCTCCCCGGGACAAAGAGCGAGAAAAATCGAGACACTCGGGTCGGCCGCAAGAAGGCCGCACTGGGGCGAAGAAGGTTACAGAGCCGGTCATGCCTCCACCAGCCGGATGGGGGATCTCGACGGGAGATCTCGCCGAACTGGACCGCGAGGCCCGTGTATCGGAGCTCTGGGCTTGGATCGATCAGAGGGGCGGAGACGACGGTTGTTGGCCCTGGACGGCGAAGACGCGCAACCACTTCGGATACGGACAGCTCAGGTGGGAGAGCGTCCAGGCAGCCCTGGCACATCGCATCGCCTACGCGCTCTCCCGAGGGGCGACGTACAAGGAACCGAGCAGCTGGTGGTTGACGATGCCGCCGTACTTCGCACCTGGCGCGTGCTGGAGCTGATGCGGCTGGTCTTACTGATGGTTTCAGAATGAGGTCGCGAGGCGTATGGGGCGCCGCCGGATGAGGCGAGAGCCTGCCCGGTCTGCCCCGTGCAGTTCTGTCTCGCGG
>NZ_JBIVUV010000040.1:0-25575 GCF_044768525.1 Streptomyces sp. NPDC091287 | reverse complement strand
GGGTGTGTGGTCGGCAGGGGCTTCCTCGATCACGACGTGCGCGTTCGTGCCGCTGATACCGAACGACGAGACACCCGCACGACGCGGCCGGCCCTCCGCCCCCCTCCAGGGCTGCTCCTCTTCGACCAGCCTGAGCGAGCCGCCTGCCCAGTCGACATGATCGGACGGCCGGTCGACATGGAGGGTGCGCGGAAGCACTCCGTGGCGCATCGCCAGGGCCATCTTGATGACGCCCGCCACACCCGCCGCGGCCTGTGTGTGACCGATGTTGGACTTGATCGAGCCGAGCCACACCGGATCGTCGGAGCCGCGGCCCTGGCCGTAGGTGTTGAGCAGCGCCCGCGCCTCGATCGGGTCGCCCAGGGTGGTGCCCGTACCGTGCGCCTCGACCGCGTCGATCTGGCCGGCGGTCAGCCGTGCGTTGGCCAGCGCCTGCCGGATGACGGCCTCCTGTGCAGGGCCGCTGGGCGCGGTCAGGCCGTTGCTGGCGCCGTCCTGGTTCGCGGCCGTGCCTCGGATCACCGCCACCACCGGGTGGCCGTTGCGCCGGGCGTCCGACAGGCGCTCCAGGACGAGCAGCGCGGCTCCCTCGCTGAAGCCGGTCCCGTCGGCCCCGGCGGCGAACGCCTTGCAGCGGCCGTCGGTGGCCAGACCGCGCTGCCGGCTGAATTCGGTGAACAGCACGGGGGACGACATGATCGTGGCGCCGCCCGCCAGCGCCAGCGAGCACTCGCCCTGCCGCAGCGATTGGGCGGCCAGGTGCAGGGCGACCAGCGAGGCGGAGCAGGCGGTGTCGATGGTGAGCGCCGGGCCCTCCAGGCCGAGCGTGTACGCGATCCGGCCGGAGACCACGCTGGTGGTGTTGGTGACGAGGTAGCCCTCCAGCTCCGGGCGCACCTCCTCCGGGCGGGCGTAGTCCTGGGCGATGGCACCGACGAACACCCCGGTGTCACTGCCGCGCAGCGTGTCGGGGGCGATCCCCGAACGCTCCAGTGCCTCCCACGCGGTCTCCAGGAGGACCCGCTGCTGCGGCTCCATCGCCTCGGCCTCGCGGGGGCTGATGCCGAAGAACTCGGCGTCGAAGCGGTCCGCGTCGTGCAGGAAGCCGCCCTTGGCGACATACGTGGTGGCGGGCGCGTCGGACTCCGGGTCAGGCGCGTGGAGCCGGTCGAGGTCCCAGCCCCGGCCCTCGGGGAAGTCCGTGATCGCGTCGCCGCCGGCGGCGAGCAACCGCCACAGGTCCTCGGGACTGCGCACGTCGGCCGGGAAACGACAGCCGATGCCGACGATCGCGATCGGCTCGTGTGCCGCGGACTCGACATCGGTCAGCCTCTGCCGGGTCTGCTGCAGGTCGGCCGTGACCCGCTTGAGGTAGTCCCGGAGTTTCGCTTCGTTGGCCATGAACCCGTCCCTCGTATGCCAGCGGTGATGCCGGGCAACGTCGCCGACGCGGCTTGCGGGCTGCTTAGCGAGACCTAAAGCCGTGCCCGGTCGCGGACCGGCGGGCGGGCACAGGCCCGGCTCGGCGGGGGTGCACAGGCCTCGCTCGGCGGGGGCGGGCCTCAGGGCGTGTCCGGCTCTGATCCGCCGGAGACGCCCTAAGGAGCTCTTTAGCCGGGCGTCAGCCGGGCGGCCGAAAGTGGCCGGATGGAAGCCTCGGAAATCCACATCCTGTCGGCCGGTACCGCACTGCCCGGCGATCCCCTGGACAACGCGGACCTGGCCCGCCACTTCGGCATGGACCCGATCTGGGAACAGTGGGTCGACGCGTTCGTCGGCACCCGGGCCAGACACCTGTCGGTGGATCTGAGTACGGGGAAGCTCCGCTCCACACTCGCCGACCTGGCGACCAGGGCCGCCGCGCGCGCCCTGGAGAGCGCCGGCGTCGGCGCCGGGGACATCGACCTCGTCGTCCTCGGCACCGCCACCCCCGACCAGCTGATGCCCGCGACCGTCAACATCGTCGCGGACCGGCTAGGCATCGACGGAGTGCCGACCTACCAGCTCCAGTCGGGCTGCGCGGGCGCTTTCCAGGCGCTCGACGTCGGCCGGCAGATGCTGCGGTCCGGCGGCCACCGCCGGGCCCTGGTGATCGGCGGAGAGCTGTGCTCGCGCCACTACGACCCCCGCGTGGACCTGGCGAAGCTCGACCCGGCCGAACTCGTCAACTTCGTCCTGTTCGGCGACGGTGCCGGCGCGGCGGTCCTGAGCGCGGAGCCGGTCGCGGGCGCGCCGGTGATCCGCCGTGTGCTCAACAGGTTGACCGGCCTGAACCGCGCGCCCGGCCAGATCGTCGAGTGGACCGGCGCGCTCGACCGCGCGGACGCGGACCGGGCCCACATCAAGGAGGACTACAAGGCGATCGAGGAGTCCGTCCCCGTGATGTCCCGGGAGATCGCCGACGAGCTCCTGGGCGAGCTGGGCTGGACGGCCGCCGAGGTCGACTACCTGTTGCCGCCCCAGCTCTCCGGGCGCATGACGCAGCGGATCGTCGAAGGCCTGGACATTCCGCTGGCGGAGGAGATCACCCTCGTCGACACCATCGCCAATACGGGCAACGCGATGCCCTTCTTCCAACTGGAGCAGGCCCTGGTCCAGTTGGCCCTCGGTGACCGGGTCCTGGGGATCTCCGTGGAGTCCAGCAAGTGGATCAAGGCGGGCTTCGCGCTCGAAGCGGTCTGACCGACGCCCCTTCAACCCACCGGCCCGGTGGCCGGTTCCACTCCCGATCACTGACGAAGCGTCAGCAGGGGGCCCGGTCACTGACGAAGCTCCCGCAGAAGGATCCTGCGGGAGCTTCGTCATCTCTGGTGCGACGACTCAACGCGGCGCGCCGAACCACTCCTTCAACGCGGCCTCCAGTTCGCCCGAACCCTCGGCCCACACGACGTGCCCGTCCGGGCGCAGAAGTACGGAGCCGGTCCCCGCGCCCTCGGGGACGGCCGCCGTGCCGACCCGGTCGGCCCAGCCCGCGGCCGTGCGCGCGAACGTATCACCGGAGCCGCCCCCGGCAAGCAGCAGCAGTCCGCGGCCGTCGTGCAGCAGCGGCGTGGCGGCCGGGACCCGGCCGCCCAGCGCCGGGTCCGGGTGCTCGCCGCCCAGGCGATAGCGCAGGTCGACGCCGGTCACCAGCTCCACCAGGTACCGGTTGACGTCTTCGAAGCGGGCGAGATCGGCGAAGAGAGAGCGCGCACCGGCCGCCCGGGCCCGCGGGTGCATCAGGGCGAGCTGGGCGTCGAGCGCGAGCCGGGCCCGCTCGCCCTCCGGGTGCCGCTCGGCGTGGTACGTGTCGAGCAGCCCGGGCGGCGCCCAGCCGGCGAGGTCCGCGGCGAGCTTCCAGCCGAGGTTGACCGCGTCCTGAAGACAGGTGCTCAGCCGGAGGCCGCCGAGGGGGTAGAAGGAGTGTGCGGCGTCGCCGGCGAGGAAGACCCGGCCGACCCGGTAGCGCTCCGCGTTACCGCTGACGCTGGTGAACCGCTCGGCCCACAGCGTCTCACGGGCCGCCAGCCGACGGCCGGTGAGCGCCTCGATCTCACCCCCCAGCTCTTCCGGGGTCACCGGACCCGAGGCGGCGGTCGGCTCGTCGCCGAACAGGGTGGTGATCACCCGTAGGACGCCGGGGCCGGCGGGCGCACCGGAGTACACCCCTCCGGAGGAGGTGTAGTGGGCGCCCAGATGGTTGACGG
This sequence comes from Streptomyces sp. NPDC091287, assembly GCF_044768525.1. Classification (NCBI taxonomy): domain Bacteria; kingdom Bacillati; phylum Actinomycetota; class Actinomycetes; order Kitasatosporales; family Streptomycetaceae; genus Streptomyces; species Streptomyces sp. NPDC091287. The sequence continues at coordinate 21,889 of NZ_JBIVUV010000040.1, read as the reverse complement.
CCAGTTTGGAGCAGTCGGCCGCCACGTCGCCCACGATCCCCGACACGGTCCAGCCGCTGCCCGGGAAACCGATGCGAGCCAGCGCCCGTACGCTGCTTCCGGCGCCGTCCGCCGCCACCACGTACGAGCCGCGCAGCGCGGACTCGCCGCCGGCCGAGCGCAGTCGCAGGGTCACCGAGTCGGCGGACTGGTGGAGGTCCGTCACCTCCTGGCCGCGTCGGACCTCCACACCGAGCTCGCGCGCGCGCCGCTCCAGGACCCGCACCAGCTGCGACTGCGGCACCAGTAGCCCACCGCGCACGCGTGGGTCCGTCAGCTCCTCCGGGCGCAGCCACAGCAGGGAGAAGTGGGCCCCGGGCAGCGGGAGTCCGGCCTCGCGGAGCTCGTCCGCCAGACCCCGCTGTGCCAGGAGCTCCATGACGCCGGCGTTCACGGCTTGGCCGGGGGAGTGGGGGTCGGGGCCGTCGCGCCGCTCGACGACGACGACGGGCGCACCGGCCAGGCCGAGCTCGCAGGCGAGCATCAGGCCGGTGGGGCCGGCGCCCACGACGATCACGGGATCGGTCACAGGCTCATCCTTTCCGCAGCAGCGGGATCACGGGGGCGAAATCGTGCAGGTGGGTGCCGAGGACCATGTACGAGCCGAGGCCGTACCGGTCGTGGTGGCCGCGGATCTGCTCGGCGATCTCCTGATGGGTGCCGATCAGCACCGTGGGCAGTGCGAGGAGTTGTTCGGTCGTCAGATGCGGTGCGAGGGAAGGGCGCAGCGCGTCGGCCGCGGCCCACCGGTCGTCCGTGACGACGACCTTCTTCACCCCGGTGTTCAGCTCGGGGGCCCGGCCGAGCTGGCCGGCCCGGGCGCGCACCGTCGCCACCTGCGCGGCGAACTCCTTGGGGCCGCTCAGCACGAAACCGCCCCCGGCGGGCAGTTCGGCGCCGATGAGACAGACGGTGTCGGCCCGTCGCACGGCCAGTTCCAGCTGGTCGGGGTTGTGGGCACCGATCATCAGCGGCGGCCGGGGCGAGCGCAGCGGGCGCGGTCGGTGCGCGGGGTCGGTCAGCAGCCGGTCCAGTACGTCCACCGTCTCGACCAGCCAGTCCTGTTTCTCCCGGGCGGTGAGCGCGGCGGTCCTCGTGGTGCCGGTCTGTCCGGAGTGCAGCCCCACCGCCAACCGTCCACCGGTCAGCCGGTCGGTGCCGGCGACCTCCCGGGCGAGCACCTCGGGATCCCACAGCGCGGTGTTGGTGAGATAAGTGGCGACCTCGATCCGGGAGGTGGCGGCGGCAGCGGCCACCAGGGAGGGAAACGGCGCGGTCATCCCCAGGTGGTCGGTGGTCGCGAAGGTGTCGTAGCCGAGCCGTTCGGCCTCCCGGGCGCGGTCGGGCCAGTCGGCGTCGGAGGAGATCTCGCTCACTCCGAACCGGATGCGCGGCCCCAACCCGGCGCTCACGCGCCGCCCTTGGCAGGGCCCGAGCCGGTCAGTCGCTCCCGCAGCCGGATCGCCGACCGGGCCAGGCCCAGTACGGTCCGCTGGGGACCGTACCCGCCGAGCGTGTCGAGCGCCGACCGCAGGCTCCACAGCCGGGACTCGGCCACGTGCGAGGGCGAACCGTGCACGTCGTCGTGGACCAGCAGCCGCAGGTCGCGCACGTGGTGTTCGAGCAGGAGCCGGTCGCCCGGCGGGATGATCTCGTCGCGCGCGCTCACCGTGTACGACACCGGCACCTCGATTGCCGCCAGCTCCTGCGGTGTCAGAGCGAAGCCGGTGAGCTCCGTCAGTACGTGATCGGGGGTGCTCCCGGCGAGGTGGGCCAGGGTGTCGACCGTCACGCGGGGGATCCTGGGACGCCAGGCGACGTCCGTGAAGAAGTCCCCGACAGGGGCGCCGGCCGTCACCACACCCCGAATCCGCTTGTCGTGCAGGGCGGCCCTGAGCGCCAGGTGCCCGCTGAAGCTCATCATCACGGCGACGGTCCGGTCCACGTCCGCACGGTCCGAGAGCGCGTCGAGGAGCTCCGGGACCATCCGGTGACTGTCTGCCACGTAGGGCTGTTCGTTCTCGCCGACGCCCGGCATCTCGGTGGCCACCACGGCCAGGCCGAGCCGCGACGCCATGGCCAGGATCGGCCCGAACTGCTCCTTGACACTGACGATGCCGCCGCTCAGCAGCAGCACGGGCGGGCGTTCCGCGCCCCGGGCGTCCAGGCCGGCCGCCCAGGCCCGCACCCGGCCCCCCGGGAGATCGAGGTCGAGCCTGCGAATGCCCGAACCGTCCCCGGAGCGCCAGCGGTTGAAGGAGGCGACCGTGCGCTCCTGGGCGTCGGCGCGGGCCGGGCCGTCCACGAACGGGAAGCGGGCGATGTTGAAGTGCCGTCCCGCCGCCACCTCCCGGCCCCGGCGCTCCAGCTCGGCACCGGCCTCGGTCCACTCGCGGGCCCAGGAGCCCGGCTCGCCGTCCTGGTCGTGTCGGATGCGCCGCAGCACCTGCCGCAGCCGCTCACCGGGGATGCCGAGGATGCGGCCGTGCACCTCGACGAACTGCTTGAGTTCCCGGACGTCGTTCATCGCAGCGCCTCCTCGGCCGAGAACCCCTCAAGCGCCTCCTTGACCTCGGTGAGGATGTCCGCCGCCTCCGCGCCGTCGATGACCCGGTGGTCAAAGGTGAGGTTCAGCCGCATGACGGGCGCGCTGGTCACCTCCCCGTCCCGGACCACCGGACGCTCCACCACCCGGCCCATGCCGAAGGTGACCGTGGTGCCGCCCACCGAGTGGAAGCCGTCGACGGCCCGGTGACCCAGCGAGGTGACCGCGAAGGTGCCGAAGAAGCGGGGGCGGTCGATCAGCGAACGGACCGCCCGGCGGTAGGCCGCGCGCGCCAGCGCCGTCGGCAGCCGGTGCAGCAGGAGCATCGAGGCGAACTCCGGCATCGTCTCGGGATCACCGTCGCGGTAGCGCTCCAGCTCGTGCTGTATCCCCTTGAGATCGGCCCGGTCCAGGTCCGGCAGGACCGCCGAGACCACGACGCGACGGCCGCCGACCCGCTTGTCCAGAGCCACCTTTCCGGACACCTCTCCGTAGCGCGCGACCTTGGGGCGCCGGCGCCCGCGGATCGCCGCGTTGGCCTCCGGGTGGGCCGCGATCACCCGGGCCGCGGAATGCAGCACATAGGTGACCAGGGAAAGCCGGCCGCCCCCGCGATGGGCGTCACGGTGGGCGAGCACTCCGGACATGTCCACCTCGGTGTCCAGGTGGACGGGGGCGAACGGACGTATCTCGTTGAGGAAGAAGAGCGTGTGACGCCGTTCCCGGGCGATGGCTGCGATATGCATCCCGCCAATTTCAGCAGCCGGTCTTAAGCCCTTCCTAGCGCGGCCTAAAGACACCTCCCGCAGCGCGGCGCCGTCCACAACCTCCCGGGACAGAACACCTAGCCCACAGCCTGCCGCGCCGGCCTCCCCGACCGTCGTCCACAGACGGCCTTTAGAGCCGCACAAGACACCGGTTCCAGGCTGGCCACAGCCCGAATGCCGCCGCTCGCAGGAGTTCTCGCATGCCACGTTCCAGTGCAGTGGGCCTCACCACAGGATCCGATCCGCTGCCCGAATTCCCGCAGTTGCGGCAGTGCCCGTACCAGCCGCCGTCCGGTTACCGCGACCTGCGCGAGGCCGAAGGCCCGGTGGTGCGCGTCCGGCTCTATGACGGACGCCCGAGCTGGGTCGTCCTCGGCCATGCCGTCGCGCGTGAGCTGCTCATCGACCCCCGCTTGTCCTCCGACTGGAGCCGGCCGGACTTTCCGTCGCCGAGCCCGCGTCGCAAGGCCATCCAGAAGGCCACGATCCTCGTGGGGATGGACCCGCCGGAGCACTCCGCGTACCGCCGCAGGCTCATCTCCGCCTTCTCCGTGCGCCGCACCCGGGAGCTGACCCGGTCGATCCACCAGCGTGCCGGTGAACTCGTCGACGCCATGCTGGAGCAGGGGCCGCCCGCCGAGATCCTCAGCGGCCTCGCGCTACCGCTGTCCTCGCACACCATCTGCGGCATCCTCGGGGTCCCCTACGAAGACCACGACTACTTCGAGGAGCAGTCGGCGCTGCTGGTGTCGCCGCAGGTCACCGAGGACGACGCGACCCGGGCGCTGCTGAACCTGCGTGGCTACCTGACCGAACTGGTCGAGCGCAAGGAGAAGGAGTCCGAGCCCGGCGACGGCCTCTTGGACACCCTCGTCCACAAGGACCTGGCCGACGGCTCGCTCTCCCGCGACGACGTGATCCGGCTCGGCATCATCCTGCTGATGGCAGGTCACGAGACCACCGCCAGCATGATCACGCTGAGTACGTTCACGCTGCTACAGAACCACGGTCAGCTGGCCGCGTTCCGCGCCGACCCGACCGGTGCGAGCCTGGCCGTCGAGGAGTTGCTGCGTTACCTCTCCATCGGCGACGTGGCCATGCGGATCGCCGCCGAGGACATCACGATCGGCGACGTCGCCATCCGGGCCGGCGACAGCGTGATGCTCTCCACCGCCGAGATCAACCGCGACGAGGAGGCGTTCGAGAACGCCGACGAACTCGACCTCGCGCGTGGTGCCAGACACCACCTCGCCTTCGGGTACGGCGTGCACCAGTGCATCGGCCAGAACCTGGCCCGCTCCGAGATGGAGAGCGCCCTCACGCTCCTCTTCTCCCGCATCCCCGGGCTGCGTCTGGCCGTCCCCGCCGAACAGGTGGAGATCAAGCCCGCGCAGAGCGGTGTCCAGGGCATCTACGAACTGCCCGTGACGTGGTGAGCCCCGTGCGCATCACCGCCGACACCGACCGCTGCATCGGGGCGGGGCAGTGCGTCCTCACCGCCGCGGACCTCTTCGACCAGGACGAGGACGGGATCGTGGCCCTGCTCACCGACTCCGTCGACAGCGCCGCCGACGTGGAACTGGCCCGGCAGGCAGAGCACCTGTGCCCGGCCGCCGCCCTGCGGATCACCGTCACCGAGGAAGTGGGCGCGGCAGACACCACAGAGGGAACGCGGGGCGCATGAGGCCGCGTTCCCGCCGCGTCAACACGATCCGGCGCACCCTGGTCCTGGCTCTGGCGCTCGCCTGCGTCGTGACCGGGTGCGCCGCCGGACCTGGCAAGGGGGACGGCCGCGACGGCCGGATCGCGTACGCGGTCGAGAGCCAGCCCGACTGTCTGGACCCGCAGATCAGCCCTTACGACGTCACGGCCGCCCTCGGCCGTAACATCTTCGACTCGCTGGTCTCCATGGACGCCGAGGGTCGGATCCGCCCGTGGCTCGCGACGTCCTGGCGGATCTCCGACGGCGGACGGGCGTACACCTTCCGGCTGCGCGAAGGGGTGCGCTTCCACGACGGCACCGCCTTCGACGCGGCGGCGGTCAAGGCGACCCTCGACCACACGGTGGCGCCGGAGACCAAGTCCCAGTACGCGGCCGGGCTGATCTCCATGTACAAGAGCGCGACGGTCGTCGACACGCACACCGTGCGGGTGGCGCTGTCCCGCCCGTACGTGCCGCTGCTCCAGGTCCTCTCGACGGCGACCTTCGGCATCCAGTCGCCCACCGCACTGCTCGCGAACCGGGGTCGGACCTGCCTGAAGCCCGTCGGCAGCGGCCCGTTCGTCTTCGCGGGCTGGGCCCGCAACCGGCGGATCGACCTCGACCGCAACCCGCACTACGCCTGGGCGCCCCCGGAGGCGGAGAACCGCGGACCCGCCCGCGTCGCCGGGCTGAGGGTCGAGTTCATCCCGGAGGCAGCCTCGCGCTTCGGCTCCCTCAGCTCCGGCCAGGTGGACGTGGCCGGAGCCGTACCCCCCAGCCACATCGGCCGGCTCCGCAACTCCGACGGCTTCCGGCTGCTGCGCGCGGCCCAGCCCGGCGCGCCGTACATGCTGCTGTTCAACGTCAACCGCGCGCCGCTCGACGATCTGCGGGTGCGCCGTGCGCTCCAACGGTCGGTACGCCTGGACGCGCTGGTGAAGGCGCTCTACTCGGGAGCGTACGACCGTGCCTGGAGCACTCTGACACCCGCGACCGCCGGGTACGCGGCCGGGGACCGTCGGCGCTACGACTCGAAGGAGGCAGCGCGCCTTCTCGACGGGGCGGGATGGACCGGACGGGACGAGGACGGCTACCGCACCAAGGACGGCGAGCGGCTCACCCTGCACTGGCCGTACATGACGAGCCTGATGCGCGACCAGCGGGCGCTGCTCGGCCAGGGCATCCAGGCAGAGGCGAAGCGCGTCGGCATCGAGATCCGGTTCACCGCCCTGGAGCCGGGGGCCTATCTGCAGAAGGCGATCGGCCGCGACGCCGACATCCTCGCCTTCAGCTGGAACCGTGCCGAACCCGACATCATGCGGAGCTACTTCGATTCCGCGCAGACCGGCGACAAGGGCGGCTCCAATGCCTTCGGCGTCAAGGACGCCCGGCTTGACACCTGGCTCCGTGAGGCCACCGTCACCCGCGACCCCGCACGGCGGACGGCCCTGTACGCGCGGGCGCAGGCACGGGTGAACGAGGAGGCTCTCGCCCTGCCCGTCTACGCGCCCGCCACCCTGGTCGGGTCGGCCGACCGGGTCCGCGGACTGACGTTCGACGTCCAGGCGTATCCGCGTTTCCACGACGCCCGGCTGGAGGACTGATGGGGCTCCCCCTCCGCTGGTTCGCCCGCCGGCTGCTGCTGGCCGTCATCGTCGTGTTCGGGGCGGCCAACGCCGTCTTCTTCGCCTTCAGGCTGCTGCCCGGCGATCCGGTACGAAGCGTGCTCGGCTCCACCAACCCCACGCCCGAGCTGGTGGAGCAGGTCCGCCGCGAGCTCGCGCTCGACGAGTCACTCGCCGTCCAGTACGGGCGCTTCATGCTCCGGCTGTTCACCGGGGACCTCGGCGAATCCTTCCAGCTCCAGCAGCCGGTCAGCGAGGTGATCGGCGATCAACTGTGGCCCACGGTCCAGCTCGCGGCGGCCGCGTTCGTCCTGGCGCTGCTCGCCGCGGTGGCCCTGGCCGTGCTGACCGCCCACCGGCCGCGCACCCGGCGGATCGCGTCCACCCTCGAACTCGTGACGGCCGCCACCCCCGCCTTTTGGACCGGGATGCTCCTGCTGGCGCTGTTGTCCTTCCGGTGGAAGTGGTTCCCGGCCATGGGCGGCAGCGGCCCGGTGGGTCTCGTCCTGCCCGCGGTCACCCTCGCCACCGGCCTCGTCGGCGTCTTCTCGCAGGTACTGCGGGAAGAGGTCGAACGCGCCCTGGAGCAACCGTTCGTGCTCAGCGCCCGGGCCAGAGGCAGCGGCGAGACCGCGATCCGGTTCCGGCACGCGCTGCGACACGGCCTGATCCCGCTGGTCACCCTGGCCGGCTGGGCGGTGGGCGCGCTGTTCGGCGGCGCGGTCGTGGTGGAGAGCGTCTTCAGCCGCCAGGGCCTGGGCCAGGTCACCGCGGGAGCCGTGGCGGGCCGGGACCTGCCGGTGGTGACGGGCGTCGTGCTGGTGTCCGCCGTGGCCTTCGCCCTGATCAACCTCGTGGTGGACGTGCTCTATCGCATCGTCGACCCGCGGATCGACGAGAGGAGCATCGGATGACCGCGTCCGAAACGCGCGCGGGGGCGGCCGGAACCGTCCGGCCCGCCGGGACGGGCCCGGACTCCGGCGCCGCCCGGCTCCCCGTGGGCCCCGGCGTTGACGGGGACCCGGGGGCTCCGCAGGACAGTTCGGTGCCCGGGCGCCGTGTCGTACGCGGCTCCCGGCGTCGGCCGAGCGCGGGAGTCGTGCTGGCCGGCGCCGTCGTGGCCCTCGCCGTTCTGGCCGCCGTCGCGCCCGGACTGCTCGCCCCCCAGCAGCCGGACGCCATCGACCCGGTCATCGCCCTGGCCGGGCCCGGGGACGGGCACTGGCTCGGCACCGACCAGCTCGGCCGGGACGTGCTCAGCCGGATCGTGCACGGTGCCCGCACCTCGTTGCTGATCGGCTTCGGCGCCACGGTCCTCGCCGTCGTCGTGGGCTCGCTCCTCGGAGTGTTCGCGGCCGTAGCGGGCCGGGCGGTCGACCAGATCCTGATGCGAGCCACCGACGTCCTGCTGGCCTTCCCCGGTCTGATGCTGTCGCTGGTCGTGGTCGCCGTCCTCGGCCCCGGCACCGGAAACGCCACCGTGGCCATCGGGGCCTCCCTGCTGCCCGGCTTCGTACGGCTCGCCCGGGGGCAGGCGCTGGCCATCCGCGACAGCGACTACGTCCGGGCGGCCGTGGTGATCGGGCGCGGCAGGGGGTCCGTCTTCGTACGGCATCTGTTGCCCAACGCCCTGCCGCCGCTGCTGGTCCTCGCCACGGTCAACGTCGGCAGTGCGGTCATCGCCGGATCGACCCTCAGCTTTCTCGGTCTCGGTCCGCAGCCTCCCTCGCCCGAGTGGGGGGCCATGCTCGCGGAGGGCCGCGACCATCTGGACACCTCGTGGGCGTCCGCGGTCTTTCCCGGCCTGGCCATCACGGTCACGGTCGTCGCGGTCACGGTCGTGGGCCGGTCCCTCCAGCGTCGGATCGACAAAAGGGACGGTCATGGGCGTTGAAGACCCCCGCGCGGGGCAGGCGCTCCTCACGGTGGAGGACCTCCGGATCTCGTTCGGCCACGGTCGGCACCGCACCGAGGTCGTCCACGGCGTGGACCTCCAGCTGCGGGCCGGCGAGTGTCTGGCAGTGGTCGGCGAATCGGGCTCGGGCAAGACGGTCACGGGCCGGACGCTGGCCGGGCTGACCGGCCCCGGCTCCCGTGTGAGCGCCCGCAGACTGGAGTTCGACGGCCGGGACCTCACGGCCCTTGGTGAGCGCGAGTGGCGGCGAATCCGGGGTGCGGAGATCGGACTCGTGCTCCAGGACGCGTTGGTCTCGCTCGATCCGCTGCGACGGGTCGGCGCCGAGATCGAGGAGTCGCTGGCCAACCACGGGATCGGCACGCGACGCGACCGGCCCGCAAGAGCCGTCGAGCTGCTGCGGCAGGTCGCCGTCCCCGAACCGGAGTGGCGGGCCCGGCAGTTTCCGCACCAGCTGTCCGGCGGCCAGCGGCAGCGGGCGCTGATCGCCTCGTCGATCGCCGCCGGCCCGCGCGTGCTGATCGCCGACGAGCCGACGACGGCGCTCGACACGACCGTGCAGGCCCAGATCCTCGACCTGCTGGCCGCCCGCCGTGACGAGGGCACCGCCCTGCTGCTGATCAGCCACGACCTGGCGGTGGTGGCCCGGCTGGCGGACCGCGTCGCCGTGATGCACGACGGCCGCCTGGTGGAGACGGCCCCGGTCGCGCAGCTCCTGGCGGCCCCCGCCCACCCCTACACCCGCCGTCTTCTCGCAGCGGTTCCGGGACCGCGCCGCCGCATCGCGTCCGCCGGGGGCGGGGTCCCGCCGCACGAATCGGCGGACGACGCGGGCGCGGCGGACCCGGTCCCGGACGGGAGCACGGGCGCGCGCCGACGGCGCACCGTCGCTCCTGAGCCCGGTCGGCCCGCGCCCGGCACCGAGGTGCTGCGGGTCGAGGGACTCCGCAAGCGGTTCGCCGGGCCCGGTGCCGGCATCGACGCCCTGAGCGACGTGTCCTGCACACTCCGGGCCGGCGAGACGCTCGGGGTGCTCGGTGAGTCCGGGTCGGGGAAGTCGACGCTCGCCCAAGTCGTACTGGGACTGCTGGAGCCTGACGAGGGGTCCGTGGCGCTGCTCGGGCGCCCCTGGTCCGGGCGGAGCGAGCGGGAGCGTGCCGGGTTGCGGGGGCGGATCCAGCTGGTGCAGCAGGATCCGTTGTCCTCCTTCGACCCGCGGTGGACCGTGGAGCGGATCGTGGCCGAGGCGCTCGGCGCCGGTGGCCGTCGGGCCGCGCGCGGCCACCGGTCCCGGATCACCGAGCTGCTGGGCCTGGTGGGCCTGGGGCCCGAGCTCCTCGACCGCGGACCGCGCGGGCTGTCCGGAGGGCAACGGCAGCGCGTGGCGATCGCCCGCGCCCTCGCGCCCGAGCCCGACGTCCTCGTCTGCGACGAGCCGGTCTCCGCGCTCGACGTCTCCGTCCAGGCACAGGTGCTCGACGTATTCGAGCAGGTTCGTGAACGGCTCGGCGTGGCACTGCTGTTCATCTCGCACGACCTCGGCGTGGTCCGCCACGTCAGCGACCGGGTAGCGGTGATGCGGGCGGGCCGCATCGTCGAGGCGGGTCCGGTGGAGCAGGTCTTCACCAGCCCCGAGCACCCATGGACGCGGCAACTGCTGGACGCGCTGCCGCGACCAGCCGCCTCATCGACCGCACCACACGCACCCGGCGCACCGAACACACCAACCATCCCGGTCGGGCCTCCCACGCCCGGCCATCTCTCCTGATAGTGAGTCGCCCCATGAACGACACTGCTGGATTCCGCCTGTCCGTCCTGGACACGGTGCCCGTCTGGAACGGGGTCCCGGCCTCTCGGTCCCTGCGTGAACTGCTGGAGCTGGCACCGGCGGTGGAGCGGCTCGGATACCACCGTTACTGGGTGGCCGAGCACCACAACATGCCGGCCTTCGGTACCTCCACCCCGCCCGTGCTGATCGGGCAGCTCGCCGGCGTCACCTCGACGCTGCGGATCGGGTCGGGCGGGGTCATGCTGCCCAACCACGTGCCGTTCGTGGTGGCCGAGCAGTTCGCCACCCTCGACGTCTTCCACCCGGGCCGGATCGACCTCGGCATCGGCCGCGCGCCGGGCGGCGAGCCCGCCACCGCCCGTGCGCTGCGCCGCACCGGCGACCCGGCGCACGAGGGTGCTTTCGAGGAGCAGCTGGCCGAGCTGATCGGCTATCTGACACCGTTCCGTCCGGGCGCCCGTCCGCCGGTCATGGTCAGCCCGCCGCCGGAGCTCCCGCTGCCGGTCTGGCTGCTCGGCACGAGCGCCTCCAGCGCCTCGCTCGCGGCCCGGCTCGGACTGCCGTACGCCTTCGCCCACCACCTCAACCCGAGCGGGACGGAGACGGCGGTGGCCCGCTACCGGGAGGAGTTCCGCCCCTCGGCCCGGCTGGAGCGCCCCTATGTCGCGGTGTCGGCCCAGGTGGTGGCGGCCGACACGGACGAGGAGGCAGAGTACCTGGCAGGGCCCATCAAGGTGGCCCATGTGGAGGGGCGGATCAACCCGTTGACCCTCTTCCGTACCCCCGACCAGGCGGCCGGATACCAGCTGACCGATGCTCAGCAGAGTTACCTGGACGGTCATTTCGCCCCGCAGATCGTGGGCGGTGCCGAGACGGTACGTCGACGTCTCGCCGATTTCCGGGCCCGGACGGGAGCGGACGAACTGCTGGCGACCGCGCCCGTGTTCGGCCTTGAGGCCAGGGTCCGGACCTTCCAACTGCTGGCCGACGCGGTGGATCAGTCCGTGGCGGGGGGCCTCAGCCCGGCCAGTTCGGCGAGCAGCTCGTAGGAGTGCACGCGCTCGTCGTGGTCCTGGACCACGCTGAGCATCATCAGCTCGTCGACGCCGGTGGCCTTGGTGAGTTCGGTGATCCGCTGTCGTACGGTCTCGGGCCCGCCGAAGATCTGAGGGTCGTACATCTGGTTGACCACCGCCCGCTCCTCCGGGGTGAAGGAGAAGCGGGCGGCCTCCTCGGCGGGCGGGAAGTGCGGGTTCTGGCCACGCAGTGACTGGGCGGTGATCATCCGCAGCGGGGCGCTGAGGAGTTCGCCCCGGGCGTCGTCCTCGGCCACCGCGCCGAAGGCGGCGATCATCGAGTACGGCTCCGCGAGGTACTGGGAGGGCCGGAACTCCGAGCGGTAGGCGTCCAGCGCGGCCAAGGTGCCGTGCGGGGCGAAGTGGTGGGCGTAGGCGAAGGGCAGGCCCAGGGCGGCGGCGAGCTGCGCGCTGTACCCGCTGGAGCCGAGCAGCCACACCGGCACGGCCTGCTCGTCGGCCGGGACGGCGAGCACCTTTCCGCGCCGGGCGGCCGGGGCGGGTGCGCCCACGGGCGGTGCGAAGTGTTCGAGCAGTTCCATGATCTGTGCGGGGAAGTCGGAGCCGCCGAGCGGCCCGGCCTGCCGGCGCAGCGCGCGGGCCGTCAGCGGGTCGGTGCCGGGGGCCCGCCCGATGCCGAGGTCGACCCGGCCGGGGTGCAGGGCGGCCAGCGTGCCGAACTGCTCGGCCACCACCAGCGGCGGGTGGTTGGGCAGCATGACGCCGCCGGACCCCACGCGCAAGTGCGTGGTGACGGCGGCGATCTGCCCGGCGAGGATCGCCGGCGACGAGGTCGACAGCGACGGCATGTTGTGGTGCTCGGCCAGCCAGAAGCGGTGGTAGCCGAGCTGGTCCAAGGTGCGGGCCAGTCGGATGGTGTTGCGCAGCGAGACGGTCGCCGTCGACCCCCGCCAGACGGGCGCGGTGTCCAGGACAGACAGGTTGATGCTCAGGTCTGTGGTCATGAAACGAGAATATGGGGACTGTCCCCACTTTTCAACACGGCCTGGACAGAGCCTGGTTCAGGCTGCCGAAGGCAGGGTGGAACCGGAGTCCAGCAGGATCGACTGATGCAGCTCGTGCAACTGCCGGCATGGGCTGATCCCCAGCTCCCGGTCGAGTGTGGAGCGCACGGTGTGGTACGCCTGCAACGCGTCCGCCCGGCGGTCGGAGCGGTACAGCGCGAGCATCAACTGCCGGTGGAACGCCTCGATCAGCGGGTGCTTGGCGACCAGCGCGTACAGTGGCCCGATCAGCTCCCGGTGCCGCCCCAGCGCCAGATCCGCCTCGTTGCGCATCTCCACGCACTCCAGCCGGGTCTCCTCCGCCCAGGTGGCGAACTCGTCCACGATCGAGCCGCCCCGCAGTTCGCCGAGGACGGTGCCGCGCCAGAGCGAGAGCGTCTGGTTGCACAGTGCGGAGGTCTCCGCGTGCCGGCGTGCCCGGGAGGCCGCCCGGCTCTGCTGGGCAAGCCGCTGAAAGTCGTGCGCGTCCAGCGTGTTGCAGCCCAGCTCCAGGACATACCCCGGGAATCGGGTCACGATCGGTCCCTTGTCCGCGTCCGTGCGCTTGAGCAGCTTTCTCAGCTGGGATATGTACACGTGCAACGTCGCGGTGGCCCGGCGCGGCGGTTCGTCGCCCCAGATCTCGCCGCACAGCTGGTCTGTGGTGATGACGTCGTCGGCACGTACCAGCATGGCCGCGAGAAGGCATTCCACCTTTGGGGCGCTGATGGCGAAGACGTCGTCGCCCTCAGTCATGCGCAGGGTGCCCAGAATTTCGAATCGCATGTTTGCTCAACCTTCCAGAAAACGCATGTCCCGACAGCGCTCAGCGCGCCACTGAGCCGTAGCGACCGTCGAGATAGACGAGAGGTTGCGCCGGATCGCCCTTCAGTGCGTGAACCGGCTGCGCGATCACCAAGGTGTGATCGCCGGCGGGCAGGTCGTACACCTTGCGGCAGACCAGTGCCGCCGGCACGTCGTCGAGCAGCGGCACCCCCTGCGGGCCGGGCCGCCAACGGGTCGGCGGCGCGAACCGGTCGGCACCGCTGCGCGCGAAGGTCGTGGCGAGCTCCTGCTGGTCGAGGGCGAGCAGATGTACCGCCACGTACTCGGCGGCACAGACCGTGGACCAGGACGAGGCGCGCCGGCCCACCCCGAACGAGACGAGGGGAGGGGTGGAGGAGAGAGAGCTGAGCGAGGTCGCGGTGAATCCGACGGGCCCTCTCTCGCCCAACGCCGTGATGATCGCCACACCGGCCGGATGCGCCCGGAAAACCCCCCGGAACGCATCCGCCGTGATCGGCTCCTCGCTCATCGTGCCCGACCCCGGACACGTGGTGGACGCGGACCAGACATGTGGATGGGCGATCCCGCCGTGACGCATGACACCCCCTGGAGAACTGTTCCGGGGCCGGACGGACCCCGCACGGCTCAGCGCCGTGACCACAGCCTCACAGTGCGATCACGTAAGGGCATCCGTGGAAATACGTACAGCCATCAGTCGAGCCAGTTCCGCGCGCGAACCAATCTCCAACTTCCGGTATATACGGGATAGATGGGCCTCCACGGTGCGTGGACTCAGCCCCAGCGCCTCCGCGATCTCCCGCGTCCGCCGCCCCGTTCCCGCAGCTCTGGCGACCTCCCGCTCCCGCTCGGTCAGCACCTCAAGACCGGTCACCGACGGGATGGGCGCGGGCAGCAGCGCGTGGCAGCCGCGGAACAGGGAGTTCTCCAACGGCGTGTCCGGGCCCAGCCGGGCCAGCAGCAGGACCTCCCATCGCTCGGCCAGCTCCTGCGTGGACGCCCACAGCTCCGCCGCCCGCTCCGGGTGGCTGCTGTTGCTCGCCGCCCGGGCCGCCCGGATCCGGGCGGTCAGCCGGTGGAGTCGCAGCCGTGCGTTGTCGAAGGCGCGCTCCGCCTCCTCGTAGAGCGCCACCGCCGCGTCCCAGTCGCCCCGTTCGGCCAGTGCGTGCCCGCACGAGAGCAGTGCGTAGGCCCGGTTGTGCGGCAGCCGCAGGGCCTGCGCCGCGCCGGCCGTGCGGTCTGCCCACATCGAAGTGCTGCCCGTGCCGCCGGAGAGCGAGGCCAGGGTGAGCAGCTCGAAGGCGTGGGGACGGAGCGTGGCGTCCAGGTCGCGCAGCTCCACGTCGCCGAGCTCCAGCAGCAGGCTCACGCAGCGGTCCGGGCTGCCCTGTAGCAGCAGCGCCTCGGCGAGGCTGAGGATGGCGGCGCCGCGCCAGCGGCACTGCGAGCGGCCCAGGGTGGTGACGGCCTGTTCGGTGAGCGCCGAGGCCCGGCTGCTGCCCGGCGGATCGGCGTACGTCACGCACAGCGCCTCCTGGGCGAGGGCCGCGGTGCGCAGCCGCTGGGCGTCCAGGTAGCCCGCCAGCTCCGCGGCCTCGGCAGCGGACCTGCGGGCGCTCTCCAGTCGTCCCTGCCGCAACTGGGCCTCGGCCAGTCCGCTCAACAGCACGGGCAGCATCGCGTTGTGCGAGCAGTCCCGGACCACCGCGGTGCCGCGCTCGTAGAAGGACTCCGCCTCGCGCGGACGGCCGAGCGCCTGGGCGCACCAGCCCAGCAGCGCGAGGTACTCGGAGTGGAAGTACACCTCGTTGTGCGAGAGCTCGTCCATCTGGTGCACGGCGGCGTCGTAGGAGGCCAGGCTCTGCGCGGTGCGGCCGGCGGAGAGTTCACCGAGGGCGTGCAGGGCGGTGGCGCCGGCCAGCGTCGTGCGCTTGCCGTCGGCCCGGGCCAGGGCCAGGGCCCGGGCCGCGATCTCGGGCAGTTCGCCGTCGGCACGGAGTGCGGAAACGATTCCGCGGTAGATCGTGAGTTGAGCGAGGAGGTCGTTGTCGGCGTTCGTCCTGCGCAGGGTGCGGAGTTCGGCGGACACCAGGCCCGCCGCCTCGTTGTACCGGCCGTGGAGGCACTCGACGATCACGCAGAGCCGGACCGCCGCCCGGCGCGCCTGACCGGGACCCAGCGCCGAACCCTGCGTCAGTTGCATCCGCAGTGAGGCGTCGTCGGCGAGGAAGTTGGCCGCCCGCAGTGCCCGGGCCAGCGGCGGAATCAGGCCGAGGAGCCGACCGGTTGACTGCTCGGTCGGGGGGAGCTCGTGCAGCGCCGTCAGCAGCCACCGCACGGCGTCGTACGGGGAGCTCTGCTCCGCCTCCTTGCCGGCCTTGGCCAGCGTCTCCAGGTCCTGCGGGGTGAGGGAAGTGGTCGACAGCTCGATGTGCACGGCACGCTCGGAGGCCGATGCGGCCCTCCGGTTGAGCACGCTGAGTGCCCTTCTGTGCGCCTGCGAACGCCAGCAGAGCTCAGCCTGGTCGTGCAGCATACGGCGCAACACCCGGTGACGAAAGCCTAGTTGGCCGGCCGAGCAACGCAGCGGCCGCATGATGTCGCGCTGGAACAGGGAGGTGACGACGGCGCAGGTCTCCTCGACGGGCAGCTCCGAGACCGCTGACAGCTCTTCCCGGCTGAACCGGTCACCGAGCACCGCCGCCGACTCCGCCACCAGCCGTTCCATCGGGTCCAGCGCGCCGAGCTCGGCCGCCAGCTGCGCCAGCCGGCCGGTCAGCAGGGCGGGCCTCAGTCCGGAACCGAGCGGGGAGGCGTCGCCCTGTGCCAGTAGGTACAGCGGGTTGCCGCCGCTCTCCATGAGCGCGGCGGGCAGCCAACTGGTGTCGGGGCGTACGTCGAGCAACCGGGCGGCTTGGTCGAGGTTGAGCGGCTGGAGCTCGATCCGGTGCACCCGGTCCTGCTCGGCGCCCTGGGCGAGCGTGCTGAGCAGCGCGGGCGCCGCCTGCCGAGGCCGGTGCGCGAGAACGAACAGGACCGGTGCCCTGAACGTCCAACGGGCCAGATGGTCGGCGAGTTCGAGGGACTGGGGATCGGCCCAGTGAAAATCGTCGAGGACAAGCAGCAGACCTTCGCTCGCGGCCTGGTCGAGCAAGGCGTGCACGGCCTGGGAGAGTGGGAGCGGCGGGAGTTCGGCGCCCCGTCCGCCCAGCCGGGCGCAGAGTCCGGCACGCAGCAGTTCGGCATGGGCGGGGGAGAGGTGCGTGAGGCTCTCCGGGGTCATCAGCCCGTTGAGAGCACGCGTGAACACGTGCAGAGGATCGCCTTGCTCGGAGGGATAGCAACGGCCGTCGAGCACCGGTACGCCCCGGGCGCGCGCGGCGGAGGTCAGCTGCGCCAGCAGCCGGCTCTTTCCCGAGCCGGGTTCGCCGAGCAGCTCGACGATGCCTCCCTGCCCGTCCTGTAAATCCTGCAACGCGCCCAACAACAGTACTGATTCCTTGCAGCGTACCGGTGGCAGCTGCGTCGAACCCTCAGTGACCAGCGACATCTTCACGATGGCTGTCCCCTCCCCCTTGAGCCGACTTCTCGAGCACCACCTTAACGACCTGTATCAAGGCGGTTCGAGCGACTTATAAACAGGAAGCAAACTTGCCTCAGGGATAACGAACGCACCCTGGTCGGCAGGTGCCGACCAGGGTTTCGCCGCACGTTCCCGGGCGCTACGAGGTGGTGACCTCGCGCGCGGGGTCCGCCG
This sequence comes from Streptomyces sp. NPDC091287, assembly GCF_044768525.1. NCBI lineage: Bacteria > Bacillati > Actinomycetota > Actinomycetes > Kitasatosporales > Streptomycetaceae > Streptomyces > Streptomyces sp. NPDC091287. Next base: position 4,866 of record NZ_JBIVUV010000040.1, on the reverse strand, counting down.
CCTGCTCCGGCTCCGCACCGCCACCGCCCATGGGGACGGTACGCATGATGAGGGTGAGCAGGATGGTGAGTGCGGTGAATCCGGAGCCCCAGGCGAACGCGGTGGTGACGCCCTCGGTGAGGACGAAGTCCGCCGCGCCCCCGGCGTCCAGGCCGGACGGTACCTCGGCTGCGCGGCTCGCGGCGCCGAAGACGGTGACCATGATGGCGAGGCCGAGCGCGCCGCCGATCTGCTGCATCACGTTGAGCAGACCGGACGCGGCGCCGGTCTCCTCCGGCACGACGCCGGACATCAGGATGGTGGTGACGCCGACGAGCAGGGTGCCCATGCCCAGACCGGCGACGAGCATCGGCCCCAGGAGCGAGGAGAGGTACTCCGACTCCGGGGTGATCTGCGCGAACCAGATCAGTCCGACGCTGATGCCGGCGGCGCCGACGGCGGTCAGTACGCGCGGGCCGACCTTGGGCAGCAACTTGGCGGCGATGCTGGAGGTGGCGAGGATCAGCACGGCGAGCGGTACGAAGGCCAGTCCGGCCTGGGTCGGGGTGAAGCCCCGGACCTCCTGGAGGAACTGGGTCAGGAAGAAGAACATCGAGTTGCCGGCCGCCATGACGAACAGCAGCGAGAGGTATCCGGTCGCGCGGTTGCGGTCGGCGAACAGCCGCAGCGGCGTGATCGGCTGCTTGGCGTGGGTCTCGATGAAGACGAAGAGGGCGAGCAGGACGATGGCCAGGGCGAAGGAGCCGAGCGTCAGGGCGTCGCTCCAGCCGCTCTCGGCGGCGCGGATGAAGCCGTACACGAGCGCCGTCATGCCGACGGTCGACGTCAGGGCGCCGCCGAGGTCGAAGCGGGCGGGCTTGCGCTCGGTCTCGTGGATGAACATCGGGGCCGCGATCAGCAGGGCGATGCCGATGGGCACGTTGATGAAGAGCACCCAGCGCCAGGAGAGCCAGTCCGTCAGCAGACCGCCGCCGATCAGGCCGATGGCGGCGCCGGAGCCGGAGACCGCCGCGTAGAGGCCGAGGGCGCGGGCCCGGGACTTGTCGTCGGTGAAGTGGGTGGCGATCAGCGCGAGTACGGTCGGCGCGGCGATGGCCGCGCCGACACCCTGCAGCGCGCGGGCGGCCAGGAGCATCCCCGCCGAGTTGGAGAAGCCGCCGAGCAGCGAGGCGAGGGTGAAGACGGTGACGCCGATGAGCATTCCGCGGCGGTGCCCGAGGACGTCCCCGGCACGGCCACCGAGCAGCAGCAGCCCACCGAAGGTCAGCAGGTAGGAGCTGAGGACCCAGGAGAGTCCGGTCGGGGTGAAGTCCAGGGCCTCCTTGACGTCGGGCAGGGCGATGTTCACCACGTTCACATCGAGGATGAGCATGGTCTGGAGGGCGAGGACGATGAGCAGCACCATGCCCGGTCGGCGCTCCGTCGCGCCGCCTTTGGCGGGCGGGCTCTGGCCCGCGGCGCTCGTGACGGTCTCTTCACTCATGATTCGGCATCTCCTCGAAAACTAAACGGGGACAATCCACGGTTCTTCCGAAAAAGATACAGGGACTGTCCCCGTTTATCAAACCCCTACTTCCCGAACTCAGTTGACGCCCAGTCCCCTGTCGATGAAGTCGAAGATCTCGTCGTCCGAGGCCGACGTGAGGGGCACCGCCGCACCTCCCTCCGGCTCCAGCCGCACCAGCAGTTCACGCACCCGGCCGGTCAGCCGGCCCCGCCCGCCGTCACCCGTGCCCAGCGACAGCATCCGGGCCTCGATCCGGTCCAGATCGGAAAGGACCGCCGCGACCGGGTCCTCCTCCGCGGGCGACAGCGCCGTCTCTAGGTGCCGGGTCAGCGCCAGCGGCGTCGGATGCTCGAAGACCAGCGTGCTCGGCAGCCGCAGCCCGAAGCCCGCAGTGAGCCGGTTGCGCAGCTCGACCGAGGTGAGCGAGTCGAACCCCAATTCCTTGAAGGGCCGTTCGGCATCGACCCCGGCCGCGTCCGTGTGCCCGAGCACCGTCGCCACATGGCCGCGCACCAGTCCGAGAAGCAGTTCGATCCGCTCGGGACCTGTCAGCGTCGCGAGCCGGGCCCGCACCGCCGTGCCATTGTCCGCCGTGCCCTCGGCGTCGGTCACCGCCCGCCGTACCGCACGGCCGCCGCCGACCAGTTCACCGAAGAGCGCCGGCAGTGACCCCGCCCGGGCCCGCTTGCGCAGCGCCACCGAATCGAGACCCACCCCCACGGCCAGCGGCTGGCGCCCCGTCAGGGCGGCGTCGAAGAGCGCCAGCCCCTCGGCGTTCTCCAGCGGCAGGATGCCGTCCCGGGCCATCCGCGCCAGATCGGCGTCCCCGAGCTTCTCGGTCAGCGAACTGCTCTCGGCCCAGAGTCCCCAGGCGAGGGAGGTGGCGGGTTGGCCTTGGGTGTGGCGGTGGTGGGCGAGTGCGTCGAGGAAGGTGTTGGCGGCTGCGTAGTTGGCTTGGCCGGGGGTGCCGGTGAGGCCGGAGAGTGAGGAGTAGAGGAGGAAGTGGGTGAGGGGGTGGTTCTGGGTTGCGTGGTGGAGGTGCCAGGCGGTGTGGGCTTTGGGGTGGAGGGTGGTGTGGAGGTGTTGGGGGGTTTGGTGGTGGAGGGGGGTGTCGTGGGTGGTGCCCGCGGTGTGGATGACGGTGGTGAGGGGGTGGTGGTCGGGGATGGTGTTGAGGAGTTGGGTGAGGTTGTGGGGGTTGGTGGTGTCGCAGGCTTCGATGCGGAGGGTGGCGCCGTGGGTGGTGAGTTCGTGGTGGAGTTGGGTGGCGCCTGGTGCGTTGATGCCGCGGCGGCTGGTGAGGATGAGGTGGCGTGCGCCGTGGTGGGTGACGAGGTGGCGGGCGAGGAGGCTGCCGAGTGCTCCGGTGCCGCCGGTGATCAACACCGTCCCCTCGGGGTCCGGCGGCGCCGGCAGGGTGAGCACCGCCTTGCCCGTGTGCCGGGCTTGGCTCAGATACCGCAGCGCTTCCGGCGCGTGGCTCACGTCCCAGGCGGTCACCGGCAACCGGTGCAGCGCACCCGACTCGAAGAGCCGCACCAGCTCGACCAGCATCTGCTGGACCCGCTCGGGCTCCACCCGCATCAGGTCGTACGCGGTGTACGTGACGTCGGCGTACCTCTCCTGGACATCGTCCGCGTCCCGGATGTCGGTCTTGCCCATCTCCAGGAACCGGCCGCCTGGGGCGAGCAGCCGCAGCGAGGCGTCGACGAACTCCTCGGTCAGTGAGTTGAGCACCACGTCGAAGCCCCGGCCGCCGGTCGCCTTCCGGTACTGGTCCTCGAAGTCGAGTGTCCTGGTCGAGGCGATCCGGGCCTCTTCGACGCCGAGCGACTTGAGCACGTCCCACTTCGGTCTGCTCGCGGTGCCGTAGACCTCCAGGCCCCAGTGCCGCGCGAGCTGGAGCGCGGCCATGCCCACACCACCGGTCGCGGCGTGCACCAGCAACGACTCGCCCCGGCGCGCCTTCGCGAGGTCCTCCAAGCCGTAGTACGCCGTGAGGAACACGACCGGGAGGACGGCCGCGTCGGTGAACGTCCAGCCCTGTGGCATCCGGGTCACCCATCGGTGGTCCGTTACCGCGACGGGTCCGATCGCGCCCAGCGGGAAGAGCCCCATGACCCGTTCGCCGACGGCCACCGAGGTCACCCCGGGCCCGATCTCCAGGACGACGCCGGCCGCCTCGCCACCGATCCGCGCCTCATCGCCCGGGTACATTCCCAGACCCACCAGGACGTCGCGGAAGTTCAGCCCCGCGGCGCGCACCGAGACCCGCACCTCCCCCTGTTGCAGCGGTGCGCCGGCCTCGGGCGCGGGGAGCAGCGCGAGGTTTCCGAGGGTGCCGGAACTGTGCACGTCGAGCCGCCAGAACGAGGCGTCCTTCGGTGGCACCAGCACCTCCGACGCCGCGTCGGCCCGCACCAGCCGGGGCGCGTAGAGCCCGCCGTCCCGTACCGCGAGCTGGCGCTCGTCGCCGTCCAGCAGCGTCGTGAGGGCCGCGGCGAGCCCTTCCGGATGTTCCTGGACGGCTCCGTCGGTGTCCAGCAAGGCGAACAGGTTCCGGTGCTCGGTGCCGGCGGAGCGCAGCAGGCCCCAGACGGATGACGCGGCCAGATCCTGGATCTCGGGTCCGGGCCGGGCGGCCACCGCCCCCCGTGTGACCGCGACGAGCCTGGGTTCGACCACGGCGCCGGCCGGCCAGTCCAGCTCCAGCCAGTGCTGCGACAGCTCCAGGGCCCGGGCGGTCACCGCGTGCAGCCGGTCCGGCAGGTCCTCGGCCGCGGAAGCGTTCTCCCCGTGCGCCGCGTCGTCGACGAAGGTGGCGAGCACGAGCCCCGGAACCTCGGCGCCCGCCGCGACGGCCGCTCGCAGGGTCGCCGGATCGGCGTGGGTCTGGGCGCCGAGCGTCTCCGCGAGCCCCAACGGGTCCGCTCCGAGGACCACGACACCGCCAGGGACCTCCGCCGGGGAGCCGGAGGCGGGCAGCGGCTTCCACTCGAGCAGGTGCAGCGGGGCGCGCGCGGCGCCGCCCGCGTCGGCGGCGGCCGTCAGGTCGGCCACGCTGCCGGCCTGTGCGGTGAGTGCGTCCACCGTCGCGACGGGGGCACCCGTCGGATCGGTGAGGCGCAGCCGCATCGTGTTCTCACCCGTACGGGTCAGCGCTACCCGGACCCGGGTCGCCTCCACGGCGTGCAGGGCCACCCCCTGCCAGCTGAAGGGCAGCAGGACGCTCTCCGGGTTCTCGCCCATGACCTCCCGTGCCCACGGGTGGAGTGCGGCGTCGAGGAGTGCGGGGTGGAGGGTGTGGCCTGTGGTGTCGGTGTCTTCGGGGAGGGTGACTTCGGCGTAGAGGTCGTCGC
>NZ_JBIVUV010000039.1:0-28132 GCF_044768525.1 Streptomyces sp. NPDC091287 | reverse complement strand
CCCGCGGAGCGGGATACCAGGCGCTAGCGCCTGGAAATGAAAGAATTCCGCGAGCGGAATTCTAAAAGCAGATACGGAATGCGTTCATAAACGCTGGCGCGTTTATGAATTGCCCGCACGGCGGGCAAAAGAATTTCCGCATGCGCTCCAATTCTCCGAGCCTCCGCACGCGGAGGCTCGACAGTGTCAGACGGGTCGTCACGTGCCGGTCACAAACAGGCTGGCTACGGGAGGGAGGTGGCGGTGCATCAACTGTGCCAGCAGGTAGGATCCCGAACCGGTGACCACCACCCCCGGGGGCCGGCCCCGCACTCCCCCACCGCCAGGACGACGAGGACGAGCATCGGAGAACAGTCACCGGGTCGGTGACCGGCACCCTTGAAAGGGGGGTCCGCATGGAGCGGGTAAAACTCGCACTGCTCCCGCAGGGTAGCACACTGATCGGCCACGCTGGGGCGGAATCAGGACAACGTCATCCGATCCGATGCATCATGCTGCGGGATCGTGGTGCATCAAGTGATGCACTGGGTAGCATCACGGATGAACCCTCACCGCCTCTCCCTCTGAGATGGAGAAAAGAAATGACGGAAACATTCCCGCTCCGCCCGCATCAGATTGAAGCGGTGGACGCTGCCGTGGCGGGTCTCGATATTCCTCCGGGGGTGAAGATTCCTCCGCAGGGTCTGCGGGGGACGGTGGTCAGTGCGTGCGGCACTGGAAAGACGTTCATCGGTGCTGCTGCTGTCCGTCGTCTGGCTCCGCATGGGCGTGTGCTCGTCATGGTGCCCACTTTGGCTTTGCTCGCTCAGACGATTAAGGAGTGGCGGGCTTTCGGGCATTCGGGCCCGACGGTGGCGGTGTGCTCGATGATGGATGATCCGGGCTTGTATTCGCTGGGGGTGCGGGTGACGACGAACGCTCCGCAGCTCGCCCTGTGGCACGGGCGGGGGGCGGTGACGGTGTTCGCGACGTACGCGAGCCTGCCGGTGCTGATCGCGGCGCACGGGGGCGAGTACGGGCTGCCGATGGACGTGTGGGACGTCCTCCTGGTGGACGAGGCGCACCGGACCAGCGGGTCGCTGGGGAAGGCGTGGGCGGCGGTGCATGACCAGGAGCTGGTGCCGTCGATGCGGCGGTTGTACATGACGGCGACGCCGCGGATCTGGCAGGAGCCGGCGCCGCGTCGGTGGCGGAAGGAGAAGCCGGGCGAGGGCGGCGGGGAGGGGTCGGCGGCGGTGGACCGGCTGCCGGAGGAGATGGCCTGTTCGATGGATGATGAGGCCATTTTCGGGCCCGTCCTGTTTGAGCTGGACTTGTCGGAGGCCATCGCGCGGGGGCTGCTGGCGCGGTATCAGATCGTGGTGGTGGAGCTCCAGGACGAGTCCCTGACGCTGGAGCGGCTGTATGGGGAGGAGCGGCATGAGGAGCATGTGCGGGGTGAGCGTCTGGCGGTGCTCCAGGCCGCGCTCCTGGAGGCGATGGCCGCGCACCGGTTGACGCGGTGCATCACGTTCCATCACCGGACGGTCGAGGCGGCTGCGTTCTCGGAGGGGCTGGGGCGGGTGGCGGGGAAGTTGCACGCGGAGGATCCGGAGCGGCATCCGGCGGTGGTGTGGTCGTCCTGGCTGTCTGGTGAGCATGAGGCGGATGTGCGGGAGGACCGGCTGCGTGATTTCGGTGGCCGTGCGGGTCGTGCGGTGCTGTCGAATTGCCGTGTGCTGGGTGAGGGTGTGGATGTGCCGACGGTGGATTCTGTTGCGTTGATCGATCCGAAGGGTTCGGCCGTCGATATTGTGCAGGTGATTGGTAGGGCGTTGCGGCAGAGGCCGAATCAGGGGAAATTGGCGACATTGATTGTGCCGGTTTTTCTCGGTCCGGAAGAGGCCAAGGAAGATATGCCGTATTCGCTGGCTTATCGGCCTTTGGTGAAGGTGCTTTCCGGGTTGCGGGCGCATGATGAGCGGGCGGTGGAAATGCTGGCTATTCCGCAGGAGGACGTGAAGCGGACTAAGGGCCGGTCGGTTCGGCTCGGTGAGGCGCCGGAGGAGGGCGAGGAGGATCACCGGATGCTGCTGCGGTTCGGTACGCATCGGGATCCGGCGCTGATCGCGCGGTTCGTGAAGTACAACCTGCTGGAGCCGGAGCATGCGAACTGGCTGTCCGGTCATCGGGCGGCGGTGGCGTACCGGGAGCGGACGGGTGATCTGGCGGTGCCGTACGGGCACCGGGAGTTGATGCCGCAGGGGCATTCCTTTCCGTTGGGGCGGTGGCTGGCGGATCAGCGGCGGGCGCTTCAGGCCGGGGGGCTGGTGCCGGAGCGGGCGGAGGATCTGGATGCGCTGGGGATGGTGTGGGAGCCGTCCGAGGTGGCGTGGGAGGAGAACCTGGCGGCGGCGCGTGCGTACTTCGCGCAGACGGGGACCTTGGCGGCTCCGGTCGCGGCGACGGCGTTGGACAAGCCGGTGGGGCAGTGGCTGGCGAACTGCCGGAAGAAGGGCGGGCTGGGGAAGGACCCGGTGCGGGCGGGGCGGCGTGCGGAGCAGTTGGCTGCGATCGATCCGGACTGGCGTCCGGTGTGGCCGGTGGACTGGCAGCGCAGTCTTGCCGGTGTGGAGGGCCTGGTGGTGATGGGCGCCGCGCTGTCGGAGGTGGTGCCGGGGGTGACGGTGGACGGTGTCGATGTGGGGCGGTGGCTGGAGCGGCAGCGTCGGCACGTGATCTGGGAAGGCCTCGCGGAGGGGCAGCGTGCACGCCTGGAGGCGCTGGGTGTGGTGCCGCTGCCTCCGGAGCCGAAGACGGCTGTGCGGGCTTCTCAGGGGCGTTCGGGGCCGTTTGAGCGGGGGTGTGCGGCGTTGGCGCAGTACCGGGAGCGGATGGGCACGGTGGGGCCGGTCGGCCGGGCGCATGTCGAGGTTCTCGCGGGGCCGGATGGTGCGGAGGTCGAGGTGAAGCTGGGGGTGTGGTTGTCGAACGTGAAGAGCCGGCGGGACAAGCTGACCGTCGGGCAGTTGGAGCGGCTGGCGGGTCTGGGGCTGGAGTGGGCGGTGGCCGCGTGAACGGGATGTTGCGGGCCGGTCTGGGTGCGCCGGGCGGGCTGGCAGCTTGACCGGGGGCCGGTCCGGCAGCCTCGGTGGCCGGGGCGTGGCTCCGAGGCTGCCGGGCCGGTGCAGCGGGTGCGGGTCGTGGGGCGACCACCGCACCGGCTGGTCTATCGGCGGGGCCAGGGGCAGGTTTCTGCCAGCATGACCCACTCCTGATCCCTCTGGCCGGGTAGGGCACGCCCTTGTGCCGTCCAGTGCGCGGCCAGCGCCGCGTAGATCGGCTCACTGACCGTAGACGGGGCCGGTTCGCCGTGGCCGGTGCCCGCAACGGCCGGCGGCATCATCGTGGTCACGCGGATCTAACGCGCGAACACTGGGGAGGTCACACTCGGCGGGTGCGGCGTTCGCGCAGCGCGGTGCGGGATGTCAGCGCCTTCTGCTGTCCAATCGCCAAATGTAGTACCAACCACTTGTGCGTAGTTCATCCACGCGCCCACTCTGCTCTTTTCCGGACTGCCAGTAGTCGAAGAGTAGGCCGCCACCGCCAATCATTGTACTGACAATAGCTTCGATAGCCGACGGCAAGGCATCGCCCCGGGCCGCGTACAGCGTCGCGGCCGTAGCGCCAACAACCGTACCGCGAGCAAATCTGCGCATCCCCTTAATGTCACGCATCTTGGCCTCTACCTCCCGGAGGCCGTCGCTGATTTCCATATTAAGGAGCGCCAGGGCACGTTCGGAGTGCACAGCATCCAGTGCACTATCCAATTCAAGGACCTTTCGCCGCAGTAGGTTCCGAAATCCCTCATATGCATACGCCTCACCGACGGTGATCTTACAGAACTCCTTCAAGCTCACACCGTCCACGAATGGCAGATCGAGTTGGAGGACGACTCTGATGGCGTCCTTGACCAAAGGGCGTTCCGGGGATGAAGGGACAAGGAGTCGGTCATGAATCAGGAAATCGATCGGCGCAGGCTGCGAAAGGGCTTCGATTCGATCATCTAGTCGTCGAGCGAAGCTGGGCATGTACCAGACGCGCCCTTGGGTCAGTAGCTCTTTAGCGTCAAGGATCCACTTGCCAACTTCCGTGATGTCTGGACAGATGAAGCCGATTTCGTCTTCGTTTCGTTCAGGGGCGGGCGGATCCCCCGTGATCGCCGAACCCCTAGATCCCCCTGAGTGAAATCCTTCTTGCACTTTGTGATATAAACCCTGTCCGCTATGCGATAGAAGTAGCGTGTCTGCCACCAAAGCCGATCTCTTTGTGAGGAACTCGAGATTCGCGGAACCGATACTCATGCCAACGGCGTAGCGCCCCCGATTTCCAGGCCGCGTTATCAGGTTGACGCGCCACGAGTCAGAATTCAGGAACTTTGCATAGGTTTTTGCGATCGACGAAGGATCATCGCGATGGCTGGGCGGAACGAAGTATCTCGAAAAAGATCTTCTGGTCGATTTAAAGAAGGCATTCATTGCCTCGGCGACATCCGGATCGTAAGGAGCTGAGCGTGCCATGGTGCGAAGCATAGCGATACACGGACTATCCGCGCCATAACACCACAAGCTCACCGTCGGGCAGTTGGAGCGGCTGGCGGGTCTGGGGGAGTGGGCGGTGGGCGCGTGAGCGGGACCTGCTGAGTCTGGTTCGGTGGGTGAACGGCCCTGGTGCCGGTGGCGTGCTGCTGCCGGCACCAGGGCTGTGCGGTTCCGGCCGTACTCCTGCTCCCGCCGGGGCGGGGACCGGGTCCTGTCCCGCGCGCTCCATGTCGGCGCGGGGTACGGGGAGCCTAAGGGCTTTCCTGTCTGTCGGTTCCGCTCTCGGGGCGGGGACGTGATGCTGCATCAGGTGCTCGGTCGGGTGTGATCACGAGGAGCGGCAGGGTTCCTGGTCATGGATGCTTTTCGACGGGCCCGGTGATTGCGGTGCGGGCGGGGTGGGTGATTGCGTGAAGGGGAAGGGTGCTCGCCGGACCGGTTCAGACGGGTCCGGCTCGCTCGAACCGATGAATCCGGGGGATCTATGGGTACTAATCCGCCTTCTTTACCGTCGTCTTCCGGGTCGGGGGAACCGGGTCCTGACAGCACCGCACCTGCGCCGGCCCCGTCGTCCCGCCCAATCCACAACGGTGCTCCCCAGCCTGATCCGGAGGCACCCGCCACCTCGTCCTCGTCGCCGACCGCGTGGCACGTTCTGGCGGACGAGCGTCTGCCGGGCTTTCGTGGGCTCGCGGCCAAGCACCGGGCGCTGTACGTGGGGCTGGCGGTCATCGTCGTCCTGGCCGGTCTCCTGTTCGCCTACTACGCGAACTACGCCCTGGACCGGACCACCGCGGCCGACCGGGCCCGTACGGAGAGGAAGGCTGGCAGCGCGGCGGATCGGGAGCAGCCTGCGTTCGTCGCCACCCGTACGCCGCGGGACATCGAGCAGGATCCGCCGGAGAACTTCGTCGTGCTGCTGGACCGGAAACTGACCGAGCGCGAACAAACAGACCTCGCCGCCGCCAGCGCCCGAGGCAGCGGTCTGGATGTATGGCGGTTCCTGAAACCACTCGGAGGGCGGCTTGTGGAGTACGCCTCACCGTCGATCTTCCCGCATCCAGGCCTGGAGGGCGGTAACGGGCTGACGGGCATGTGGTCGCAGTCGTTCAATCTGAATCTGAACAGTGACCGCAGCGCCGGACTCACGGTCAACAGCATGAAGGCCGTGAAGGACTCGTGCCGACCGTCGAGGGCGGTGGCCGTGGTCGATCTGCCCCCGGCGGGCTCCGAGGGCCGGCAGGGCCTGATGTGGGATCTGAGCGGTGGCACGGACATCCGGCCGAAGGGACCGTACGTCCTGGACGGTGAGGACCAGGGAAAGCTGTTCTTCCGCCACAACGTCATCGAGCTGGGCAACGGGCAGTCGAATATGGCCCTGCTCATCCAGCCCCGAGTGTCCGACCTGACGTGCACGTGGCACATCGACGCGTCCTACACGGACACGTCCGGTACGCACACCCAGCAGATTCCGGGCAAGGGAACCTTCACCACGGAAGCCGTACCGGCGAGTCCATTGCAGTACTTCGGAGAGCATGTCGGTCTGGGGTGGGGGTGCTTGGGCGATGTGGTCCGGGAGAACTGTCCTGCCGCCGAGGATCTTGAGCGGTTGCCTCCTGTCTGGCTCGCCAAGCAGGGGCGACCGTGAGCGCGACCTTGCCAGACCGCGCTTCCCCTCCCTGCGGAAGCGTCTGCTCGTCCCGGGCGACCGGGTCGTCCGGGCCCTGCGGTAGGAGACTGCGGAAGTAGCCTGAGCAGTGCCTTGCCCCGGCAGTTCCCGTGCCGGGGCAAGGCTTTTTGTGGTGCTGGTCAGTAGCGGGCGGCGATGTAGTCGATGGCGGTGATCTCGACTTCGAGATCGTGGGCGCGGGCGGCGCCGGTTTCGCTGTCGGTCTGGAAGTAGAGGGTCTGTGCGGCTTCGGCCAGGACCTCGTTGGGGTTCTCGCCGGTGGTGCCGGCCTGTGCGTCGAACAGGCGGGTGGCGTACTCCGGGGGGAGGTGGAGGGTGAGGAGGCGGAGGCGCATTTCGTCGGTGGTGCCGACGGGGGCGATGTAGCCGAATTGGGCGCGGAATTCGACGGTGACGCCGCTGGTTGCGGCGGCGCGGCGGCGGGCGCGCTGGCGGACGCGGGGCTGCCAGCGGGAGCGGACGGCGTCCTTGATGCGGTCGGCCACCGCCTTGGGCGGGTTCTTCCGGGCGCCGCGCCGGTAGCGGTTGACCGAGTCCGCGGTGACACCGAGTTCGGCGGCGACCGCGCGCGCGGTGCCGAGTTTGCGGAGCAGGTAGTTGATCTGGCCCTGGAGGGTGCGGGGCGGCTCGGTGGTGAATTCCTTGCGGTCGGCGCGTTCCAGGGCTTCTGCGATGAGGGCGTCGTCGTCGGCTGCGCCGTGGGGGCGGATGGTGCGTGCCATGTCTACTCCCCTGCGTCCAGGGCGGCGTCGTGGCCGTCGCCCTTGATGATCCGGGCGATGTTGGTGCCCTTGTCCATGAGGTCGACGGCCCAGTCCATGGGCTGGACGCCTTCGAGCTTGACGAGGCCGGGGGCGACTCCGAGGCGGAACGCGCCCGGGAGCGGTTTACCGCTGGTGGTGTACGGGAGGAGGTCGAGGGGGTTGCGGGTGCGGCTCGGGTAGACGACGCAGTCGGAGAGGACCGCGAGGGGGAAGAGGCCGACGGAGGACATCTTGAGCATCTTGCGGTGCATGTTGATGCGGGCCTTGCTGATGATCGCGGCGCGGATGTCGGGCCGCCACGTCGGGCGGTCCAGGGCGGGCCAGCGTTCGCCGGGGGTGTAGTTGAGGCCGCCGGCGCGGACGCGGAGCTTGCCGATGCCGCCCTTGGCGGTGGCCTTGATCGCGGCGAGGACCGCCCGCAGCCCGGGGTCCTTCTCGGGCAGGTGCTCCATCGCGGCGAGCAGCTCGGCGGGCTCCATGTCGGCGCGGACGCCGAGGTCGGCCATCATGTCCAGCAGTGCGGCCTTGAGCCGGTCGTGCCAGGGGTCGAGGTAGGCGCCGGAGTCGGGGCGGATGTACGCCTCCAGCGGTTCGACGTTGTGGCCGAGCTCCTGGGCGTAGGCGACGGTGTGTGTTTCGTACCAGGCCGGGCCAGTCGGCCGCTCCCCGGACGGGGTGAACGGGTTCGGCAGGCGGGAATCCAGCCCGATGTGGGAGAGGTCCACCAGCCAGCAACCCGGGACCTTCTTGTCGAACACCGGGCGCAGCACGTGCACGGGGGCGCAGAGGCCGACGTTCAGGCGGGAGGTGGCGGCGAGGAACGCCGCGTTCACGTCCAGGCCGAGGGCGAACGGCAGGGCCACTTCGTCACCGGCGAGGAGGTCGACGTCGCGGACCCACTGGAAGACCTCTTCGTTGATGAACCCGTGCTTCCAGCCCTGGGCGAGGGGGTGCTCGGGCGGGGCTTCGGGGGGTGCGCAGTCGACGGGGTCGGTGCCGAGGCTGCCGGGGTTGTGGCCCGACTCCCAGGCTCCGGTGGTCTCGTTGCGGACGGCGCGGGTCGGCGGCCGCAGCGAGGTCATCAGTTCCAGGCCGGTGACGGCGGTGGAGCCGCGCGGGGTAGTGACCCGGGTCGCGTAGAGGCCGAGGACGCGGGCGATCTCCGGGGCGTCCTGGTCGGCGACGTCGGGCCAGGCCCGGGCGTCGAACGCTCCCCAGGAGGGGATCGCGAACTGGACGCACTGGCGCTGTCCGGCCTTCGCGGGGCGGTAGACACGGGCCCACGGGCCGAAGCCGCGCAGGGTCAACTTCCACTTCGCCTTGATGACCTGCTTGACGACGGGGTGGTCGTCCTCCAGGCGGAGCCCGGCGCGCTGGTCGTGGCCCTCCAGGCGGGCGGGCAGCCCCAACGCCACGGCGGCCTGTTCGGTGAGGACGACCAGCGGGTCGACCGCCATGCCGTGGCGGTTCAGCGCGGGTGCGCCGACGGCCTGGTCCAGGGTCCAGGCGACGAGCTGGGGGATCGTGCGGGCGGGGCAGTGAAGGACCAGGCCGCCGATGCCGTGGGCGGTGCCGTCGCCGTCCAGGACCAGGAGCGGTCCGGCGGCGTACCGGGGATCGGTCGTGGCGGCGGAGCCGGACGCGGTGCGGGCGGCGGTCCTGCGGGCCGGGGCGCGGCCGGCGGGGGCGGTGGACTTGGCCGGGGCGGTCGGAGTGTCGGCGACGGGGGGAACCGTCGCCGTTGCCGGGGCGGGCCTGCACGGCACAGGCGCAGTCTCGGGGACCGGCGTCTCGTCGGGGACATCCTGGTCGGGCCCGGTGTTCGCCGTCTTCACCATGACGGCGGGCGCGGGATCGGCGGCGGGGGCCGGCGCGGTCCTCGCCGTGCTCGGCGCGGTGGCCGGGGCGGGCGCGACCACCAGGGTGGCGGGCTGGGCGGGGTACTTCGCCGCCCACCCGTTCAGGATCCGCTGGTAGGCCTCCAGTCGGGGCGGGCGCGGCTCGGACCGGCCGTTCTCCCAGTTCTTGACCGTCTGCGCGGTCGATTTCAGGGCCTGCGCGAGACGAACCTGGGTCACACCGGCCGCCTCCCGCAGCCTTGCCCGTTCCGCAGGGGACGGCAGTTGCGGCTCTTCCTCCAGAAGGGCATCCACCAGATCGAACAGCTCTTCCTGCGACGCCATGCGGCATCACCTCCAGGGCCCACTCTAGTACATGTAAACCCTGGATTTAGCTTTTCGATTTAACTCTTTCGGGTTTCGATGCACCCGGAAGACCGCCCCATCCCTTCACCGTGCGTAGCAGCTTCCCGACGATCGGCGGGAAGCTGGCCGCGTGAACGGCGACGGCATCGAGGAGGCGCGGATCCGTGCAGCGGTCGCCGGGTATGCGCGTCGGCGGGCGTGGGCGGAGGCCGAGGCGGTACTCACGGAAGTGCTGGCCGACCCGGAGGTGCGGCGGATCGGGGGCCTGATCGACGTGGAGGAGCACCGGTCCGGGATGGAGCTCCGGGATGAGTTCCAGGTGTTTCAGGACCGGTACGCGCTCGCGGTTCGTGGGGGCGATGTGGCTCTGCTCGCCGGGGTCTGTGCGGGGAAGCACGGGCGGTGGGGGCGGATCTGCGTGCTGAGCGCGGGTCACGAGGACCGGGCGCCGCACTGGGGCACCACGGTGGAGGGGCCGGTCGCCTGGATCGGCAGCGCACCGGACGACGACTGAACCGGCCTGATGCCAGGGGCCGGGTCGTCGGCATCAGGCCGTGCGGCCCTGCCGCGCTCCGGGGACCGGGCCTGTCCCGCACGCTCCATACCGGCACGGGCGTGGGGGGAGCGTTCCGTCGGAGTCCCGACGTGTTCCTGATGGGGCGTCAGGGTTGGTGCATCGTACGGGCGTGCGGGTGGGATCCCGGACGAACGGGTCTGCCGTCCGTGTCTCTGGCGTTGTGCGGGGATGGTGTGCTGCTGGTCAGGTGGTGCCGTCGGGGCTGAGAGCGTGGTCCGGTGCGGGGTATCCGGGCGGGACGAAGCAGGCGGTCACGGTCTTGCCGTCTCGTTGCGGATGGTGTTCCCAGCTGTCGGACAGTGCCTCGACGATCGTGAGGCCCCGGCCGCCGGTCGCGTCCAGGCCCCGGTCGGCCGGGACCGGCGGATCCGGGCTGGCGTCGTGAACGCTGACGTGCAGGCAGGCACTGTCCCAGGTCAGGACGAGCTGGGCATCGCTATGAGCGTGCTTGTGCGCGTTCGTGATGAGCTCGGTCACTGTCAGAAGCACCGAATCCACCAAAGCGGGTGCACTCTGCGCCCATTCCAGCGAGTCGAGATGCCCCCGCGCCCAGCGACGCCCGGCCCGCGCCCCTTGGGACATGGGGAAGGACTGCGCCCAGCCCACCGCCCTCATCTCAGAATCGGCCACGCCGGTGCCTCTCATTCGTTCATCGAGGGAGCCAGGGTCGTTCGTCGCCTTCCGCCATGTCTCCTACCCGCCCACGGGGATATGACGTCCGACCGGCTCCAGGCCGCGTTCACGTGCGGTGCCCAGGGCCCGGTCACGGCGGAAACGGCAGAGGGCTCGACCAAGCCCTCAACGAGGTCGAGCATGCCGGCGTGGCTGTCGACGAAGAGGGGGACGCGTCCGTCCGGGACCGTGTCATGGTGCGGAGGCTGCCGCGTCGACGGGCGTGGCGTTACGGCTGTGCGTGAGGGTGCTGGGCGGGTCCGAGGGCGCGGAGGGCGGCGCGGAGCCGGCGGCCGTCGTCGGTGTCGGGGATCCTGATCCGGTCGGGGTTCGTGGAGGCGAGCCGGGCGATGAACTCGCCGGGGTCGTGGCCCCGCAGATGCGCGACGTGCACGCGGTACAGGGCTTTGTAGAGCGCCTGGGAGATACCGAGGGTGGTGCCGTTGACGAAGGGGATCAGTGCTGTCAGCAGTTCCGGGACCGGGTCCGGGTCCGGTTCTGGTGCCCGGTCGGCTGCCCGGCGGCGGTACGCCTTCTGTCGGCAGGCTGCGTCGCAGTACGCGGAATCGGCACGTCCAGCCGTAACGGGCGTGCCGCAGGCGCCGCAGAGGCGGCCCGATCCCCGCCCTCCGTTACGCCTGCGCGTGAGGGTTGTCCGGCAGGCCCGGGAGCAGGTCACTCCCCGCATCAGCCGCCCCGCCCCGCGGACGACGGCCAGGCCGCACCCGGCGATACACGCCTGGGGCGGGAGAGCCGCTCCGCGTCCGGCCAGGCCCCACCATTCGGTGGTCTCCGTGCGCCGTGCGGAGCCTGCGCGGGTCCGGCCCGTGTCCGCATCCGGGCGCCCCCGCTCGTAGCAGGCGTCGCAGATCAGCAGGCGGGTGAACCGGGTGGTCCCCCGGCGGCGGCCCCCGAGCCGGGCACCGTCGACGAGGTAGGCCGTACCGCCCCGGAGGTCCGTGGTGCACATGGCGCAGGGGCGAGGACCTTCACGTGTAGCCACAACGGCCTCAACGAGCGGCACGGCCAGCCGTAACACCGGCTGCCCGCCGTGTCATGCCGCGTCGGTCCGCAACCCGCGGCGGGTTCACCGGCCGCGTCCTTGTCGTGGTGCGGGGGCGGTCTGCTGGCGGTGTGCCGGTACGGCGGGTTGCGCGGGGGCGGGCTGCTTCGGCGGTGCCGTGTCCGGGACGGTGGTGGTGGAGCGGGAGCGGGCTGCGGTGGTGGAGACGCGGGGGCCGGCGGGGAGTGCCTGGTCGAGTGGGGTGATGAGGGCGTGGTGGGCGGCCAGGAGGAGGCGGGAGGCGATGCTGGAGGGCGGGCCGTCGCGCCAGGGGTCGGTGTCGGGTGCGATACGGGCGAGGTGTGCGGCGAAGGGCAGGCCTTCCTGGGCCATGCGGTGCATTCGGTGGGCGAGCACGGGCCACTGACGGGAACTCACCAGGAACCCGGCCTCTTGCTGGGGGAGGGTCTGGTTGACCCTGCTGACCAGGGTGCGGTGAGCGTCGGGGGTGACGCCGAGCTGGTCCAGGGCGCGGGTCCGGTTGCCAAGGTCGAGGTCGCGCGGGATGTTCAGGCCTTCGGTCAGCGGCCCCCAGACGTTCTTCGCGTCGGTGCTCACCGCGGGAGCGGCCCACGGATCGGGCTTCTGGGTTAGGGGGGCGGGCGCGGCGGCCGGAAGCGGAGCGGCGGGCTGCGGCGCGGCGGGCTGCGGCGCGGCGGGTGCGGCAGGGGCCGGCACGGTGGCCGGAGCGGGCGCAGGTGCGGGGGCCGGAGCCGCGGCGGGGGCCGGGGCGGGCGCGGTGGCTGGAGTCGGGGTGGTGGTGATGGTGACGGCGGCGATGGCCTGGTCGACGCCGAGGCCGGCGGCGTGGGCGTCGGTGAGGATGCGGGCGACGTCGACGCCCTGGTCGTGGAGGCGGCCCATGGTGGCGGCGATGTCGGGCCAGGCCGGGGAAGCGAGGATCGCGTCGCGGACCAGGCTTCGGGGATGGTCGTGCGCAGGAGTTCGGCCCAGCGGTCGGTGCCCTCCGCCTTCGTGCGGGCGATGTTCTTGGCGACGGCCCGCTCGACCCCTGCGGCCATGCTGCCCAGGTTCGGCAGGAACGTCGTGAGGTCGACGCCGGCGCGGCTGAGGGAGATGAGCTGGCGGGACATCACCGGCCAGTCCTCACTGGCCGTGAGGTGGTCGAGGAGGGAGGCGGGCAGGTGCTTGCCGAGTTCGTCGGCGGACCACCAGGACTCCGCGACCTGCCCGAAGTCCTGGGTGAGTTCCTGTTCCTGGCCGTGGTGGTGTTTCTGGGAGGCGCGGCGGACCGCATCCGCGATCGTGAGGATCAGCCGGACCGACATCGCCGCGGCCTGCGCCGCTTCGGAGAGGGCTTCGGAGAACGGCTCGCCCGACAGTTGGGCGGGCGCGGGTGCGGGGGTGGTCATGGGGCGGGGTCTCCTTCGTCGTGGTCAGCGCGAGCGCCCCGGGCCCGGGCCGAGTTCCGGGTGCGGTCCGGGGGCGGGTCGCGGCCGTACTGCGGTAACGGGCGGGAGCGGGGCGGGGCCACGCGCCGGGGCGGGCGTCACCCGTACGGTGCGCGGGGAGGTCCGGGGTGGTGTCGTGCGGGCGGGGGCGCCGGTCAGGGCGGCGGCTTCGCGGAGCAGGACGGCGGCCCGGGCGGCGGCTGTCGTCTGGGCGCGGTGGTTCTGGGCGCGGTGCCAGGCGGTCGCCGCCTCGACGGCTTCGATGAGGGCGAGCAGGAGGTTGAGGACGGCGGGTGCGCCGCCGCCGCGTGCGGTGCGCGGTGCGTGTTCCAGGGCGCGGGTGGCGGCCTGGAAGGAGGTGCGGGCGGTGCCGTCGAGGGTGCGGGCGCCGGGGGCGCGGGAGGCCTGCTCGAACCGGGTGGCCGCGGCGCGGACCTTGTCGCGGACGGTGGCCGGGGAGAGGGCGGCGGCGACGGCCAGGAGGTCGCCCAGGGCGGCGACGTCGCCCGCGCCCTGCGTGCGGCCGGCGCGGGCGAGGAGGGCTGCTGCTTCGCGGATGCGGTGGTGTGCGCGGGTGATGTCGGCGGGGGTGATCGTGGGGTGGAAGCGTTCGCGGATGCGGGGCAGGGAGAGGTCGTAGGCGAGGGTACGGCCGGAGAACCAGACGGGTCTGGTGCCGTGGTCGGCGCGGTCGCCGGGGAGCGCGACCGCGTACCCGTCGACGGTCCCGTTGTGGTCGCGGTGTTCGCAGACGCGGAGGCCGGCGTCGCGGAGCCGGTTGAGGAAGTCGGTGTCGTCGGTGGCGAGGGCGGCGGCCTGACGGACGGTGCGCTGGAGGATCTCGCGGGCGGGTTCGGTGAGGCCGCGGCGGGTGGCTTTCTCCTTCTCGCCGGTGGCCGGTGCGCGGCGTGCAGTCTCGTCGAGCGGTGACATCGGCTGGAGGCCCAAGGCGGTCTCGAAGGCACGGGCGGCTGTGTGCATGCGGAGGATGTCGCCGCGGATACGGGGGTGGCGGCCGTCCTGGCGGGCGAGGGTCGCAACGATGTGGATGTGGTCGGGTGCGTGACGCACCGCCACCCACCGGCAGCCGTGCTCATCACCCTGCGGAGCGATCCCGGCGGCGGCCACCATCTCGGCGGCGACGGTCGCCCACTCCGTGTCGGTGAGGACCCGGTCGGTGGGGGCGTTACGGACCGAGGCGTGCCACACGTGCTCGGCCGGCGTCGGTCCGCGCAGGGCGTCGACCGGGGCGTCCAGGAGCTGCGCGAGAGCGGACAGGGTAATGCGGTCGGGGGTGCGGGCGGGGCACGGCAGGGCGGGGTCCCAGGCGGTGATGAGGTGGGGGTCGGTGTGCTCGTCGCGGTCCCCCGGGCCGAAGAGGTAGGCAAGGAGACCGGCGGTGTCCGCGCCCTGCTCCCCCTTCTTCGGCATCACGAGCGCGGTCGCCTCTCCCGCATCACCTGGACCGTCGCCTCGTCCACCCTGCGGACCGCGCTCAACGCTTCGTCCAGCACCACACGAACCTTCTCGGGCAGCACGGGCGCGACGGCGTTCGGCAGGGCGGCACAAGGGCGCTCGGCGGGGGTGCCGAAAACGACCGGGAACGGCACGGTCGGGATGGTCAGCGCGTGTAGGGCGGTCAGGGTTTCCTGGAGGTGTGGGCCCGGGAGCGGATCAGCTCGCGCAGCACGTCGCCGGTATCGGCGGGGACGGGGATCAGGGTGTGCTGCGCGACCGCCATCACCTGCCGTGCGGACCACGCGGCCGGGGCCATCTCTTCGCGGCCGGCGGCGACCTTGACGACCTCCAGCTCGGCGTCGCTGAAAGACATGTTCACCCGGTTCGCGCGGGCGTCGCCGGTCTGGCGTTCACGACGCCGCGGTCCTTTACCGGTTCGGGAAACGGTCACCGCGACTTCCTCTCAGAAGGGGTGCCCGGCAGCTGTCCACCGGTGCGCACCCGCGAGGGGGGAATTCTGCTTAACGTTACGTTATGCACTAACTGGCTCCCCCTTTCTAATGCCTGAAAAAATGGTTCACGCATCCCGGCAGTGCGGCACGGCGAGACCGCGAACACCACCCCACCGCACCACCGCACGGCCGCACCGCCACCACCGCGCCGCCGCCGCACCGCCACCACCGCCACCACCGCGCCGCCGCGCCGCCGCCGCACCGACCGCACGGCGCCCCACCACACACCCACCCACCCCCGACACACACCCACCCCCCACACCCACACAACGAAGCGACGCCCGCCCACTGGTTGAACCGCCACCACGAGCTGCGGGACCACCGGCCCGCACGGTGCACGACGCGCTCGGCGACCGGGGCGGCGGCGCGCACCGGGAAGCCACGAAACCGGCCTCGTGACGGACAACGACCGGACGGCCTGCCAGGTGCGCGCCGGGCAGCCAAACCACGACCCTCCGTCACGTCCCGCAGCGCCGTTGAGACTGCCGCTGCCACCTCTCCGGACAGACCGGTCAGAAAGGCGTCTGCGGTGTCACCGAGCCGTCTTAGAGTGGCCCTCCACCGACGTTCAAAGAGGATCGATCATGGGGATAGCGGACACTTCCGTCGCCGCGCAGAGCCGGGCCCGCACCTGGACGAGACTGCATCAGCACTTGGGGTCCGCCCCTGGCCCGCTCACCTACGACATGGTCAGCCGGGCCGCAGCGGACCACCTCGACGAGTCCGACGACCTCGACTGGAAGAGAGACCTTCCCCAGCCCCCCATGCACGGCCAGTGGAACGAGTTCGCCAAGGACATCAGCGCAATGGCCAACACCCGTGGCGGACTGCTCATCTACGGCGTCGCTGACAACCACGAGATCATCGGGATCGACTGGGAGAAGGCTGACCTCCGGCAGTACGCGCAGTGGGTCCGCAACCACGTCCACCCCTACCTGCCAGACCTGGTCATGTTTCCCCTGACCGACGGCGCGACGACGCTCCTGGTCGTGGATGTCCCGGCCAGCGAAATGGCACCACACCTCATCCACGGCCGGTCGGACAAGGACAAAGAACAACAGGCGTTCACGGTGCCGTACCGCGACCGGGACCACACCGCCTGGATGGCGGAGCACCAGATCGAACGCGCCTACCGCGACCGCTTCACCCGCACCGACAGCGCGGAGGAAGCGCTGCGCCGGCACTCCGATTTCCTCACCAGGACCATCACCGCGCACGCCGCCAAGCCCTCCGCCTGGCTCGTCGCCGTTGCACGTCCCACCCGGCTCTACCCTCACGGTGCGTCCCCGCTCAACCGGGACGAAGCTCGATACCTTCTCGGCGTCGCCGAGGAGCGAGGAAGGAAGCTGCCGACGCGACGGATTCCCGGACCGATGACGGGGATGGGTTACGCCCTCCTCAACCCCCGCCCGGGCCTGAGACGCTGGGTCGCCAGCACCATGGAGATCGACGACAACCGGAACTCCATGATCGAGCTGCACCATGACGGCACCGTGACCCTGGCCACTAATGTGTCATGGCGGCCCTACGCCGAGGAGCAGCGCAGCCTCGCCGAAGAGGGCGTCAATGAAGCCCTACCTGTTTCTCAGCGCGTGGTCGCAGCAGCCTGCGGCGACTTCGTGACCATCGTTCAGGAGCTGCAACGGAAACTGCGCCTGGACAGCACCCAGCAGATCACCGCGACAATCTACGCATCAGACGGTCCGGGGGCCCTCGAAGCCCGCACTGCGGACTTCGGAGGTGGCCGCGAGGTCGCACCCCCCTGCACTCGCCGCCCTCACCACATTCAGCCAGTACACACGCTGCTCCCACCGATCGCAGACAACGAGGAAACAGCACGCGTCTCCGAGGAACTCAGCAACGACTTGATGAGTCAGTTCGGCCTCTGAGAACGCTTGTCGACACCGCGCACGTCGGCTGATGTCCACGCTGTCCGGTCTTCGGCCACCGCTCCAGTCGGTCCCGTGCTGCCGTAAGTAGCTGCGGGCCAGTCTTCGGGGCGTCAGACTGGGCCGATGTCTGCTCTGTGGAGTTCGCTGTTAGCCCCTGCCGGAGCGGTCGTGACCACCCTCATCGGCGTGGTGGCGGGGAGCGTGATCAGCAGGAGAACGCAGGACCGGCAATGGGTGCGGGATCAGGTCGCGGCAACCTGCGCACGCGTACTGCGGGAATCCTCGGGTGTGCTCATAGACCTCAATGAGATGGAAGCCGCGCGGCCCGAAACGGCTCCCCAAGGTGTGGTCGTTCCCACCACCGTTGACTGGCGGCCGTGGAACGAGGCTCTGAGCATGGTGAACCTGGTCGCGGACCGAGACATCGCAGAAGCCGCTCACGCACTTGATGAGCAGATATGGCGTTTCCACATCATGATCAAACGCGGACTTACCCCAGAGGAAGACTGGATTGCCCTGCGCTCGGCCGTCGTGTCCGCACAGAACGACTTCATCGTCGTCGCACGGGGCCACCTCTCACTGGCGGGAGCCCCGCTCCAGCGGTTCTCCGGACGTCCTGCTTTGGACGACCCGATCTGGCGCTCGTGAGGCAAGGCTCCTTCTGCCAGTCGGAGGCCAGCATGCCCTGAAGAAGGAGAGCTTCGTAGGCGAAGCCGACCGGCTGGTCGTTGTCGTAGCCGACGCCGCAGTCCCAACTCGTCCGTGCGGGCTCGTTGACACAGTCAGCGAAGCAGGTCATAGAGCGGGACGGCGTCCTGCAGATCGCGGACCGTGGCGGTGGCCCCGGCATCAGTCAGTTCCGCGGCCGAGGTACGACCGGTCGCGACGGCCAGTACGGGAACGCCGGCTGCGAGTCCGGCGGCTACATCGGCGGGAGTGTCTCCGATGAGCAGGACGTCGGTAAGGGCGACGTCGGAGCCGGTGGCCGCACGGGTGCGGGCGATGGCGGTGCGGACCAGCTCGGCGCGGTCGTCGCGGTCCTCGCCGTACCCGCCGTACGGGAACCGGATGTGGGTGTCGAGCCCGAAGACCTGGAGCTTGATCTCGGCGACGGGCCGGATGTTTCCGGTGACCACGCTCTGCACGATGCCGTTCATGTCTGCCAGGGTGGCGAGTGCGGCCGCGGCGCCCGGGAGCGCGTGGCCGCGCTTGCGGAGGTCGTGGGCGCGCTGGTGGTGGAGTTCGGCGGAGCGTCGGGCGAATTCCTCGAACATGGTGCGGTCGCTGGTGATGCCGTGGAGTTCGGCGGTCCGGCGGAAGATGACGGGTTCGGTCATTCCGTCCACGGTGGCCTGCTCGAGCATCGGTGTGCCGGTGACCTGCTCGAAGGCGTCTCCGAAGATCTCCCGGCCGACTCCTCTGGTCGCGATGAGGGTGTGGTCGATGTCCCACAGCACGAGCTTCAACGTCGCCTCCCAGACCCCGGACAGCACATGGCCAGGGCCACGGTGTCACACCTTGGGGTGAGGCCATATAGCTCAGGGCCCGGACCGCTCTACGCTGGGTGAACAGCCCGACGATGGAGGCGTTTTGACGGACCTGCCCGCGCTCCCGACGGGGGCACTCGTCCGCGCGGCGCGTCGGCGCGATGGCCGCCCTCAGGCCGCCGTCGCGGGACTTTGCGGCATCAGCACCGACTACCTGTCGCAGATCGAACGGGGCCGGAGAAAGCCTTCGGGGGACGTGTTGGCCAAGCTCGCTGCCGAGCTCAGCGTCGCGGTCGGGACGCTGCTGGGCGACGATGACGCTCCAGCGGCCAAGACCGAGCCGGCCATGACCGGCGGCGCGGCCGTGGTGCAGGCGCTGCTGCGACGGAAGGACGCGTCCGTCCGCCCTTCACCCGCCCGCGAGTTGCGGGACCGGGTGGAGCAGGCGTGGAACGTCTGGCAGACCTCGCCCACGCGGTTCACCGACGCCGAGACCCTCCTGCCCGGCCTGATCCGCGACGCCGAAGGGACCGTACGCGCGCTGCGGACCGGTACCGATGCCGGTGAGCGGCGCGAGGCGCTGAGGGTGGCCGCCGACCTGTACGGGCTGCTGCGCTCGTACTACCGCAGGATCGGCCGGCTCGACCTGTCGCTGTTGGTCGCCGACCGGGCGCTCCGCACCGCTGAGGACGCCGACGATCCGCTGCGGATCGCGGTCGCGCAGTGGAACCTGGGCCACGTGCTGCTCTCGCAGCCTGGCCGGGAGCAGGAGGCGGCCTGCGTGGCGATGGACGCTTCCCGGGATCTCTCCACCGTGGTGGACTCCCCTGCGGTCGCTGCTGTTCGCGGGGCCCTGGAGCTGGTCGTCGTGGTTGCGGACGCGCGAGGCCGCCGCCCGTGGGCGGCCCGGGACCGGCTCAGCGCCGGTGCTGTGCCGCTCGCCCGGCGCTCCGGCGAAAGCAACGTCCTGTGGACGGTGTTCGGGCCGACGAACGTGGCTCTGCACGCGCTGAGCGTCGAGATGACGGCGGGTGACGCCGTGGAGGGCCTGCGGCTGGCAGACGAGATCGACGTGTCGTCCCTGCCGTCCCGTGAGCGGCAGTTCACCTTCGGCCTGGAGGTCGCCCGCTGCTACGACCTGCGCCGGGACGACGCCGCCGTCTTGGTGCACCTGCTGGATCTGGAAGAGCTCGCCCCCGAGGACCTGGAGCGCAGCCCGCTCGGTCGCCAGCTGGTCGTCGACCTGATGCACCGGGCCCGGCCCACCTACCGGCGGCAGGTCACCGCCATCGCCGAACGCCTCCACCTCGTCTGAACCCGGTGTCCGGTTGCCTCTCGGTCCGTGGGGCAGCCCGGTCTCTCAGACCGGGTCTACCGGCCGGTCCTGCCGTACGGTCCTCGACCTCACCGCCGACCAGGGAGAGGCCAGTGACCACGGCCAGCAGCAGTACCAGGATTTCCGGATGCGCCAGCTCGCGGATCGCCGCCGCCGGAAAGCGTTGGGAGGCGGTCCGCACCGGCTGGTTGTCGCTGCCGCACCTGCTGCCGGGCGGCACCCGCAGAGACCCGGCGGCCGGGACAGCGCCGGCCGTCGGGCCGTGTCCTGCCGTCGCGCTGTACGCGGTGGCGCCGCTGCGGGGCGTTGAGCACCTGGTCCTCGATGACCTCGCCGCCTACGCGGAGGACCGGGGCTGGTTCGTCCCGGCCGGCTGTGCGGTCGCCGACAGCGGGCCGCTCGACCAGGCCCCCGGCCTGCGGGCCGGGTGGCAGCGGGTACGTGCAGCAGCAACCGGCCGCCTCGTCCACGGGGTCGTGGTCCCCTCCTTCGCGCACGTCGCCTACCGTGCGGCGGACTGGGAGCGCGAGCGCGCCTGGGTGCTGGAACAGGGGCTGTTCGTTGTCGCGACCGACCCCACCGAACTCCAGGCAGGCCTGGAACCGGCGGAGCTGAGGGCATGAGCGGCACCGTGGTGTACGACCCGGCCGGTGCGGTGACCGGCGGGCTGCCGCTGGACCGTGACCCGCACCTCGCACTCGTCGCCGCCGTCCTGGCCTGGGGCCCGAACCCGGCCGGCGTACGGGCGGCGGACTGTGCGCAGATCGGCCGCCAGCTCACCGGCCACGCACGGTGCGTGGCCGCCGACGTCCGCCAGCGGTACGCGGCACTGCCGGCGGACAGCGAACTGCGCCCGCTGACCAAGGCGGTGCTGCGGGAATCGGTAAACCGCCTCTCGACCGGCCCGGCCACCACCGTCGGGCGGGTCCAGAACCGGCCCGGCTGATCCAAGCCCTGCACCGGGCACTCGACCGGCTCGACGCCACGCCCGCGCTCGCCCTCTGAATGGTTGCTTCCGCAGGTGAGGTCTGTGTGACGGCTAGCGTGCGTGCAGATCACCGGCCGTGCGCTGCGCCAGGAACCCGGCGACGGCAAGGTCTCCCGCATCATCGTGCCCGTCTTCCTGGAGCCCAGGGAGGACCCCAGCGACATGATGGCGTACTCCAGCTACCGGGGGACTCGTCGCGATCCTCCAGGGCCTGCGGGCACACGACGACCGCGTCATCGAGCGCATGGCACTGCCCACCACCGCACGCGGACAGATCACCTCCGTCCTCGCCCTCGACCCGCAGCAGCCCCGGCCGACGAGAACGACGAGCAGGACCAGGACGACGAGGACCAGGGCGACGAGAACGACGGCGCGGCACCGGGCATCGCACCCAGAGGAGACCCGGGCCGGGCGGGAGTTGCGCGACGACCTCCAGGTATTCCAGGACCGGTACGAGATCGCCGTACGCACGGGGGACATCGCCGCACTCACCCAGGTATGCACGGGCAAGCACGGTCGATGGGGACGGACCTGCGTACAGAGCGCCGGCCACGAGACCCGCACCCCGCACTGGGGCATCACCCCGGACGGCGAGCCGGTCGCCTGGATCGGCAGCGCACCCGACGACGACTGATCCCCAAGCCACCCGGGGGCTTGGGCCTGGTGCCGGTGGCAAGGGCCGCTACCGGCACCAGGGGGCCGAGCCGTACTCCGGGGACCCGGGCCTGTCCCGCGCACCCATACGGCACGGTCTACCCCGCCCCTATCCAGCCCGCCAGGCGGTCACGGCCGGTTGAGCACGTTGTCCGGGCGGCACACCTCACAGGCCTGAACCCCGTCGGCCAGCTCGGCACGCGCACGGCAACACCCACAGCAGGCGCGCCAAGCTGAGCACCGCCAAGCGCGAGCGGCTCGCCGCCCTCGGCGTCGACTGGACCACAACGACCTGAACCCCACCCCGGCAGGTTCCCTGCACTGAATCGCTGCCGGGGTCAGGCCAGAGCGCCCAGCTCACGCAGCAGAGGCTGCGCGCCCGTCAGTCGACTTCGTACCTGCCGACTTCCAGGAAGTAGCGCAGGGCTTCCGGTGTGTTGTCATCGAGGGCAGCGCCGGCCGCTGCGCGGAGAGCCGGGCTGCTGGAAGGATCGGCGAGGATGCGAATGATGGCGACGCGGTCATCCTCCGCCTGAGCGAGCCGGTAGCCGGTCTCCAGCCACGCGCGCATCGCCACGGGGTCGTTGCCGTCCAGCAGAGCGTTGGCCTCGCGTATCACACGCCGACCGCTGTCCGGGTCGGCCAGGATCCGGGCTATCGCCACCCGCATTTCATCAACAGCCGGTTCGTCAGAGGGGACTGCCACCGTCACGGCAGCCGGTGCCGCAGCGGCGGCGAACGACGGGGCGGCGAGCAGCAGAGCCGGGGCGAGGACGCCCGCGGCGATACCAGGGACTACGCGATGCAGTCGCAACAGAAAATCTCCTTCACAGTGATGCGTATCGGGTGAGTTGATGACCTCACGATCACACGGGACAAACGGCCAACCACTGCCGCGAACCCGCGCGTTCACAGCACTGATAATGCCATCAGGGTCTGACAGCGACCGGAGACCCGAAGCTGAGCACCGACCAGCGCGAGCAGCTCACCGCACTCGGCATCGGCTGGGCCACAACACCCCCCGGCAGGAAGGCGACGACTCCTTCACCTTCTCCCTGGACGCGAGGTCCTGACCGCTCCCGCCCCCCCTGCATGGCAGAGGCCCGCACCGTCTGGTGCGGGCCTCTGCCATGCGGGAGTGGCTTCGTTCGTGTTTCTCGGGTTCTGGCACAGATCTTGGGGAGCCGTCGCGGAGCGTCATCCAACGTTCGAACGAAAGGCGGCAGAGTCCGACAGTGATCGATCTTGACGTGCCCGACGTGTGTGATGTCGAGTTGGCGGTGAGAAGTGGCACCAGTGCATAGGGGATCGACATGTTCATAGCGGAAGAGGGCGGTTTCGATCCTGTTGAGGTGCTGAAGCTCTACGACTCGGTCGGCTGGGAGGGCTACACCAGCGACGTCGACAAGCTCTGTCGCGGTCTCGTGAACTCTCACCTCGTCATCACGGCACGAGACGGATCGGGTTCCCTCCTGGGACTGGCGCGGACCATCTCCGACGACGAGCACATCTGCTACGTCCAGGACGTCGTGGTCAATCCGGCGAACCACAGGCAGGGGGTTGGCCGGGCGCTGGTCGAGCGCTTGATGCGGCGCTACTCCCACTGCCGATTCTTCCTCCTGTCCACAGACCACGAGGCCTCACCAGAAGGAAGCCGCAACCACGCGTTCTACCGGAGCCTGGGCTTCCTGTCCTACGAGCGATCTCGTTGCTGCGTTGACCGGAGAACAACCAGGTCAGTGTGACCGCGCGGACCAGTTCGAAGGGGTAGAACTGCCCGGCCTGGGACTGTGGGAGATCCGCGGCTTCCAGGTTCAAACCCGCCCACAGAAGCTTCGCCCAGACCTCATCGGCGATCACCCGCGGGTCGGGGCCGAGGAGGGCAGTGATGCTGCGAGGGATCGCCAGCGCACGCAGCGGGTCGAAGCTGCGGGGCAGCCACTCCCATTCCTGGCAGTCCCGGAAGAAAGTCCGCAGCGCGGTGATCTGCCCGGCCTTGGTCGCCGCTTCGAGTGGCTTGCCGAGACGGTCCCCCAGGCCGGCCGTCCGCTGAACGTAGTCACCGACCCTCATCCGGTCCACTGCGGCGATCCAGGTCGCACAGGTCTGCCGCGTCCAGTCTGTCGGGTCAGCAACGTCGGGCTGTTCCGCGGCTATCCACCGGCCCACCCTGAGGAGGGCGGGACGCATGGCGCCGCGGACGCCCGGGGTGAGCGTAGAGGTGGCGTACCAGCGATCGACCCACTGTTCCCACGTCTTCGCGCCGCCGGTCGCCCGTGCCGAGTGGCGGCCTGTGCTGGGCTGCGGTGGATCACAGAATCCGAGTTGGGCAACTGCCCGCTGCGTGGCGTGCAGGGTGTAGTGCTGTGAGCCGGCAAGCATCTTCTCGCGCCGGATCCGGTCGAACAGCGAGGTATCGAGATCCTCAAGATGCGGGCTCCGGTTGAGGAGAAGCAGCTGGCAGACGACCATCGGCAGCAGAGTGTCGTCGTCCCGCCCCAGTTGGCATCCCCAGGAGGCGAGGACCGCGCGGATGCGGGCGATCTCGCTGCTCACCCGGTCGCGTCCGAAGATCCGCCAGGACAGGGTGAGTCGTTGGAAACTGCCGAGTTGGTGGAACTCGTTGAAGGAGCCCAGCAGGTAGGCGTGCGCGGCGAGATAGGGGCGGACCTCGTCGTTGACCCAGCCCGGGGCGTGCTGGTGGAACTCGGTCTGGTTGCGGCCGAGCAGATGGATCCACCCCTGCGGGGTCCATCCCCAAAAGGTTCGGCCGGTCTCCGCGCAACGTGTCAGCAGCACGGCGATCACGTCGAGCATGGCGCGTCGACGGTGCGGGGTGGGTGGCGAGTCAAGGGCGGCGTTGACCGCCTCCAGCGGGCCCAGCAGACGGCGGATTACCCGCCACCCGGCAGCGGACGGATCGTGGTCCTTGAGCCGGCGCAGATTCTGCACCCCGAGTTCATTCACTGCCAGGGCCTCGGCGGGCTGGACCTCGACAGCAGTGTCGTAGTGGTCCGGGACGATCGGCCAGGACCAGCGTCCGTCCCCGCCCTCCACGACGGGAGCGGCCGACGACGCGCTCACCGCGACACCTCCGCCGACGCGGCGTTCGGGGAGGTGAGCGCCTGTTATTCGCCAGGCGTGAATGTGCTCCATCCCACGAGCCAGCTTGTCGGCCAGGTCCCGGCCGGACAGATGGATGTACTGCAAGGTGGAGTCGGCGTGACGGTGGCCGGCGAAGGAGGCGATCGTGTGCAACTCCCAGCCCATCCTGGCCAGATCGGTCAGACACAGGTGCCGGGTGGTGTGCGTGGAAAAACGCGGGACGTCGGCCGTCACGGCGATCCGGCGTACGACCTTCGACCACGTCCACAGGCTCAGCGGCTGTGCGTAGTTGCGCCGCGACTCCGACAAGAACAGGGGTCCTCGCGCCCTACTGATGGTGGCCCGGTGCGCGAGATAGGCCGACATCAGCACCCCGGTGGACGCCGAGTACGGCACCACCCGCTCCAGCCGGTTCTTCGTCGTCTCCGCCCGGACCCGCAGCGTGCGGTGGGCCGGATCCAGATCATCAGTCCGCAGCGAGCACAACTCCTCGCGCCGCGGCGCGGCGTCGTAGGCCAGGGCAAGCATCACACGGTTGCGGATCGGCTCCTGCCGGGCCACCTCCAGGATGTGCAGCCACTCCTGTTCGCCCGGCATCCACGGCAGCTTCGTCAGCCGCGGCACCAGGCCGCGCTGCTGGCCCCCGGCCCGCCGACCGGGGGTATATCGGCCCCGGCCGACAGGGTTGGACTCCCGCAGGCCCTCTTCCATCAGGAAGTCGCAGAACAGACGGACCGGCACCAGGCGCTGCTGGATCGTGGCGTTAGCCAGTCCCGACCCTGAGTCGATCGAGATCACGTTCCCACCGCGACGATGGGGCCGCGAGGTCAACTCCCTTACGTAGACGGCGATATGGGCCCGGTTCGCAGTGACCGGGTCGATGTCCTCCCGTTCGCACATCAGCAGGTACTCGGCCAGTCCGCGACCGTAGGCGTCGATCGTGCGCGTTGCACGTCCGAGATCCGTCCAGACCGATAGCCAGGCCGTTGCCTGCTCGTGCCGGGCAAACACCGGCCACTTCTCCGTTAGCCCCGTCGTGGCGCTCAAGTGATCTCCCAAGTCCGTGGTTGCACCAGGGAGACATGATCACCCCGGCAGATTCCACGTAACTTTTAAGATGCTCAAGCGCCAGATGTTCGGTCGGGCAGGACACCAACTTCTCCGCAAGCGCGTCCTATTAGCGTGACGGAGAGTGGCCGCGTCACAGAAGTTGAGCCAGAGCCACTACTGGTGAATAGAGCCAGCTGGGCTGGCTGGAACACTCAGCTCACCCTCGGCAACATCCTCGACCACGTCCAGGCGGTCCAACGGACACTTGTGGGCGAACCCGTGGCAATCTGGTCGCTGGTCTCCCTCTCCCGCGTGGTCCAGGAGGGCGCGATTCGTGTGTGCCACCTCTACGAGGGCGAAATAGGTCCGGAGCGGCGTGCGGCACGGATCGCCGCCGCGTGGCTCAACGGGGTCACAGCAGCACCAGGTCGCGGCCAAGGACGTCGGAGCGCAGGCGGTTCCGGGGGCGGACAAGATCTGGGAGTACGCCGAGCGGACGGTCCAGCGTGCCGGGTTGAGCATCGGGCTGAACGACAAGAGGCGTCCGAGTTCAGCAGTGCTGGGCCCGGTGCGGGAGCAGTTCGCGATGAACCTGACCAACCTCGCCGCGAAGAGGCCGACGCACCTTCCCGCCTGGTACCGCATATCCTCCGCCGCCTCCCACAGCAGCGTCTGGATGGTTGCTCAGGCCTTCGCGTCCGACGAGGACGACGAGCCTTCGATGCGCGCCGACCCGGAGATCGTCACGGCGTCGGTGCTGGCCGTACTGGGAGCGTTCGAGGATCTGGTGGAGATCCTGGGCACCTACCACGGAGCGGATCCGCATCGGGCGCTGATGACCGTACGCCGACGCACCCTCGCGGTCCTGGGCCGTCAGCGCACGTGGCGGCACCGGGCCCAGGAGGATGCCCGCCTGCTCCACGGCAACGACAGGCTCTGAGCCGAAGCCGCCGACGGACCGAGCACGCCAACCACGGGGTGGGCGTGCTCGGTATTACGCGTCGTCGCTGGGCAGGCTGAGCTCGATCCGGGTGTCGTGGAAGTGCTTCCAGTCCATGATCAGGCGGAAGCGGTGGTGTGGCTCCAGGCGTTCGGGGTCGGCCGGATCCTGTCCGCGCAGGATCTTGGCGTCGTCGCACTGGACGAGTTCGGCGACGGCCAGGTGCAGGTCGTTGGCGTCCTGGCCGGTGGCGCCGGCCAGGCGGTCCAGGGAGGTGAGAATCTCCTGCGGTTCACCCAGTTCGTCGATCAGGTGGTTGACGAGGATGTCGACGAGGGGGCCGGTGCGCCTGATCCAGCGGATCTTGTCGAGGTGCCGGGTGAGTTCGGTGTCCAGGGGCAGCAGGTCGCCGGGGAGCGGCAGGACGGTCGGCATCGACCAGCCGGTTCCCTGGGAGGTTTCGTGGCGGTGCGCCAGGCCCCATGTCAGGTAGAGCTCGGCGAGATCCCGCACCGTGGTGGGAACCGGGTAGCCGGCGGCCGTGAGCATGGCGCCGAACTTCTCCCAGCGTGCCGCCTCGCACGCCTCCCGGCCTTCGGGGGCTTCCTCGTAGTCCCATTCCTCACCGTGCCAGGTGAAGGTGAGGGCGCCGTCGAGGTTGCCGCCGATCATGTCCCAGTCGCCGTCGCACAGCTCTTGGAGCATGTCATCCAGGGAGCCGGCGAAGCCGGGCTGGGACGCGGTGCCCACCAGCATGGTCAGGGCGAGCGCCTGGCGGGGCAGGACGTGCTCCCACCCGGAGACGAACCAATCGTTGTGCAACGCCATGTCCCGGCGCTGGCCGGGTACAGAAGGGTTCTCCATCATCTGTATCTCTCTGTGAATACGGCTGGACGCCCGCAGCGTACGCACAGAAGCGGAGCCCCTTTTTGTCACTGGCGGCCGACCCAGGCCCGGTGGTCGGGGGCGACGTAAAGGTGCCCGCGCAGGCGGCCTCGCAGGACCCCGACGCGTGTCCGGCCCTCCAGGACCTGCAGCCCGGCGACGTCCGGGTCCAGGAGACGCCGCTCGATCAGGAGCGGCGGGCGCAGCCATGTTCCGTGCTTCTCCCAGTGCCGGGCGACCTGCGGCGGAGGGGATGGTCTCCAGCTGCCAGGTGATGGTGTGCAGGTCGATGGTGTTGTAGTCGTTGACGAAGGCGGTGTTGTCGCCGTGGTCGAAGAGGAACTGCTCCAGGACGTCGTCGGGCCACCGCAGGGCGGCCGGCGTCGGGTCGGTGCGGAAGCGGTCGAAGCTGAGAGCGCCGTCCCGGCGGCGGGCCATCAGCGGCCGTGGGTCGGTGAGCTTCATGCCACCGGTCTACCGGAGTTGAGGCCCGCCGGGGCCGGGACTGTCTTCAGGGCTGGTCATCCAGTGCTCCTGCGAACAGGGCCTCCGAGCCCAGCGAGCGCAGCAGCGGGCCCAGGAGCCGGCGGGTTACGGTGCCCGGTTGGTCGCGGAGTTCGGCCAGGGTGGTGCCGGTGGTCTCCTCGTAGGTGTCGTCGCTGTAGCGGTCGTTGGCGGGAAGATGCGACCGCCCGGTGAACCGCCGGCGGCCGTGCAGCCGGTTCGCGTCGACCCCGATCGCCCAGTTGCCGTGGTAGCCGACCTCTTCTAACTGATCGTTTCAGAATGAGTTCAGCTGGGGGCCTTGTGCCCGGTGATCTTGGGCGGCAGGGTGTCCGGGTGCGTGCTGATCTTGTTTCGGA
>NZ_JBIVUV010000038.1:0-34883 GCF_044768525.1 Streptomyces sp. NPDC091287 | reverse complement strand
CCGGGGGGGGTCTGGTCCCCCCCCCCCCCGGGGGGGGGCCCCCCCCGCTGGGGGCGTAGCTATTTTTGTTTCCTCAACTCCTTTTTGATCGCGGGGGGGGGGGGGGGGGGGGCCCCCCCCCCCCCCCCCCCGCCCGTCGCCAGTTCATCTACCCGTCGGTAGCATCCTGTTCATGGCAGAGACGGCAGCAGACGCAAGCGACATCGGGCAGACCTCACGCACGGACGCCAGGAAGGCGGCGCGCGCCGAACGCAGGGCGGCGAGGCTCGCCCACCAGATCGGCGCCTTCGCCAAGGAGCACGGCGGCGCGGAGGGACAGCTCGCGTACATCGGCCAGGCGGGCGCCCGCATCGTCCTGGTCGGCGAGGACGGCGCCTGGGGCGACCTCGTGGCCCCGACCTACGCCGTGGCCGAGAACGCGGCGCGGAAGTCCGGCATCACGATGCACGAGGAGTTCGACGGCGAGTTCGCGCTCAAGGTCCGCACCGGCCCGTACGAGTGGTCCCGGATGGCCGGCATCCAGGTCGGCGGCCCCTCCAACGACCGCTGAGGCGACAGCCGACCGCAGAGTCGACAGCGCCGCTTTCGGCGCTGCCGGGCAACACCTGACACGGGGCCCATCCGTCAGGCCGTGCAGACGCACGCCTTCCCAGGGAGCCCCGGATGACCGCCACCGTTCCCGTGGCCGACCTGGTCGACCAGAACTGCCACGGCGTCCTGCGCACCGAGCTGGGCCTCGGCACCTTCGAGGCCGCCTGCTGCGCGCCACCCCGCCGGGTGTACGGGCTGGAGTGAGGAGCCACGGCATACGTGAGGGGCGGCGGGCCACCGGCCCGCCGCCCCTCACCCGTGTCCGTCCGTCGTCCGCCCGTCAGACCGCCGCCGCCGGTGTCGACTCCGGCTGCTCGGTGGACGGGCCGGGCAGCGGGGCGGGAGCGTCGTCGCCGCGCTCGCGCATGCTCAGCACGAGCCGGATCACGGCGATCCACAGGATGGACGAACCGAACATGTGGACGCCGACCAGGATCTCGGGGACGTCGCTGAAGTACTGGACGTACCCGATCGCGCCCTGGGCGAGCAGCACGACCAGCAGGTCGCGGGCGCGGGCCCGGGTGTCGGCGGGCGCGTCGACCACCCGCAGGGCCAGCCACATCGCGATGGCCAGGGCGCAGACGACCCAGGCGGAGATGGCGTGCACATGGGCGGCGGCCGACCAGTCCCAGGGCATGCGCGGTACGTCGCTGCTGTCGCCGGCGTGCTTGCCGGACCCGGTCACCGAGGTGCCCAGCACGATCAGGACCACCGTGGTCGCCACGATCGCCCAGGCCAGGCGCCGTACCGGCAGCGGAGTCCGGGGGCGCGCGGGGCCGTCGCCCTCGCCGACCCGCACCCAGGTGATCACGGCGACCGCGAGAAGCACGTTGGCCAGCAGGAAGTGCCCGGCCACCGTCCAGGGGTTGAGGCCCGCCCAGACCGTGATCCCGCCGAGGACGGCGTTGCCCAGCACGATCCAGAACTGCAACCAGGCCAGCCGGGCGAGCTTGCGGCGGCGCGGCTTGACCGAACTGATGGCGATGATCGCCCAGCCGACCGCGGCCGACAGGACGTAGGCCAGCATCCGGTTGCCGAACTCGATCGCGCCGTGCAGTCCCTGCTCGGGCGTCGCGAACAGACTGTCGTCGGTGCACTTGGGCCAGGTGTCGCAGCCGAGGCCCGAACCGGTGAGCCGGACGGCCCCGCCGGTGACGATGATGAAGACGCTCATCATGACGGCGGAGAGCGCGGCGCGCTTCACCACCCTGGTGGACGGCGTCCAGCGCTTGGCGATGAGGGAGATGGGGGTTTCCACGCGGACCATCGTAGGACGGGGCTTGTGCATGTTTTCACGAGGGGGTGGGTTCGTACCCGGTTGCCCGCACACGTCCTCGGAGCATGCCCCGGTCGGGCTACTCCCAGCGGAAGAACTTCGCCGCCGCGCCGAGCCCCAGCACCGCCCACACGACCAGGATCCCGGCCTGCGCCCACGGCATCGACGCACCGTGCTGGAGGACGTCCCGCAGGCCCTCGGAGAGCGCCGATACGGGCAGCAGCCCCAGCACCGACTGCACGGCGCCCGGGAACTTCTCCAGCGGCACGATGACCCCGCCGCCGACCAGCAGCAGCAGGAACACCAGGTTGGCGGCGGCGAGCGTCGCCTCCGCCTTGAGCGTCCCCGCCATCAGCAGTCCGAGCCCGGAGAACGCGGCCGTTCCCAGCACCAGGAGCAGCAGCACCGAGAGCGGGTTGCCCTGCGGCGACCAGCCCAGCGCGAAGGCGATCGCCGTCAGCAGCACGAGCTGGAGCACCTCGGTGACCAGCACCGACAGCGTCTTCGCGGTCATCAGCGCCCAGCGGGGCAGCGGGGAGGCCCCCAGCCGCTTGAGGACGCCGTAACGGCGTTCGAAGCCGGTGGCGATGGCCTGGCCGGTGAAGGCGGTGGACATCACGGCGAGCGCCAGGATGCCCGGGGCCAGGAAGTCGACCGACGCGCCCGAGCCGGTGTCCACGATGTCGACCGCGCTGAACAGCACCAGCAGCAGTGTCGGGATGATCACCGTCAGCAGCAGCTGCTCGCCGTTGCGCAGCAGCATCCGGGTCTCCAGCGCGGTCTGCGCGGCGATCATCCGGGGGAGCGGGGCCGCGCCGGGGCGCGGGGTGTACGTACCGGCGCTCATGCGTGCGGCTCCTTGCCGGTCAGCTTCTTGCCGGTCAGTTCGAGGAAGACGTCCTCCAGGGTGTGCCGCTCCACGGAGATGCCCTCGGGCATCACGCCGTGCTGGGCGCACCAGGAGGTCACCGTGGCCAGCAGCTGCGGGTCGATGGACCCGGTGATCCGGTACGTCCCCGGCAGCGGCTCGGCGGCCCCGGAGCCGTCGGGCAGCGCCTTGACGAGCGAGCCGAGGTCGAGGCCCGGGCGTCCGGTGAAGCGCAGGGTGTTCTCCGCGCCGCCCCGGCAGAGCGCCTCCGGGCTGCCCTGGGCGACGACCCGGCCCGCGTCGATGATCGCGACGTCGTCGGCGAGCGCCTCGGCCTCGTCCATGAAGTGGGTCGTCAGCACCACGGACACCCCGTCGGCGCGCAGCTCGCGCACCAGGTCCCAGGTGGAGCGGCGGGCCCCCGGGTCGAGCCCGGCGGTCGGCTCGTCCAGGAACAGCAGCTCGGGCCGGCCGACGACCGCCATGGCCAGCGAGAGGCGCTGCTGCTGGCCGCCGGAGAGCCGCCGGTAGGTGGTGCGGCCGCAGTCGCCGAGGCCGAGGCGTTCGATCAGGGCGGCCACGTCGAGGGGGTGGGCGTGCAGCTTGGCCATGTGGCGGAGCATCTCGTCGGCGCGCGCACCGGAGTAGACGCCGCCGGACTGGAGCATCACCCCGATCCGCGGACGCAGCCGTTCGGCGTCGGCGACCGGATCGAGGCCGAGGACCCGTACGGTGCCGGCGTCGGGGCGTCGGTAGCCCTCGCAGGTCTCGATCGTGGTGGTCTTCCCGGCGCCGTTCGGGCCGAGGACGGCGGTCACCGCGCCGGTCGCGACCACCAGATCGAGGCCGTTCACCGCGGTCTTCGTGCCGTACCGCTTCACCAGGCCCTTGACCTGTACGACGGGCTCGTTCTCCATGGCGCACCAGTCTAGGCAGCCCTCCGGGGAGGACGGCTCCCGGGGCCAGATTAGGTAACCCTAAGTGACGAACCGCACCATTGATCGTTCCGGACCGTGGTTGTCAGAGTCGAATGAATTACGCAACAATGGTGTTGTGAAATACGACGGACGGGCTCCTCAGGAGGAACTCGCGACCGGTGAGCGCTCGACGCGCAACCGGGTCGCGCGCTCCATCCTGGACCACGGCCCCTCCACCGCCGCGGACCTCGCCAAGCGCGTCGGCCTCACCCAGGCCGCCGTCCGCCGCCACCTGGACGCCCTCGTATCCGACGATGTCGTCGAAGCTCGCGAACAGCGGGTCTACGGGGCGCGGACCCGCGGCAGGCCCGCCAAGGTGTTCGCTCTGACGGACTGCGGCCGGGACGCCTTCGACCAGTCCTACGACAAGCTGGCCGCCGACGCCCTGCGCTTCATCGCCGCTTCCGGGGGTGACGAGGCGGTCCTCGCCTTCGCCCGCGCCCGGATGGCCGCGGTGGGCGAGGCGTACCGGGCCGTGGTCGAGGCCGCGGCGCCCGAAGGGCGCACCGAGGCCCTGGCCAAGGCCCTGTCGGCCGACGGGTACGCTGCTATGGCGCGAAGCGCGCCGGGCCCGCAGCAGGGCGAGCAGCTGTGCCAGCACCACTGCCCGGTGGCGCATGTCGCCGAGCAGTTCCCACAGCTGTGCGAGGCGGAGACGGAATTCTTCTCCAGCCTCCTCGGGACCCATGTGCAGCGTCTGGCCACCCTCGCCCACGGCGATGGTGTGTGCACGACCTACGTGCCGCGAAGTGGCCACGCTCCACCCCCACAGACCACCCATTCAGCATCTGCAAGCACGGCCGGGAGGAACCCCGCATGACGCTCCCCACGGAGACTGCCCACCCTGAGCTCGAGGGTCTGGGTACGTACGAATTCGGCTGGGCCGACTCCGACGCGGCAGGCGCGGCGGCGAAGCGCGGTCTCTCCGAGGCTGTCGTCCGCGACATCTCGGAGAAGAAGAACGAGCCCGAGTGGATGCTGAAGCTGCGGCTCAAGGGCCTCAAGCTCTTCGGCAAGAAGCCCATGCCGAACTGGGGCTCCGACCTGTCGGGCATCGACTTCGACAACATCAAGTACTTCGTGCGGTCCACGGAGAAGCAGGCGGCCTCCTGGGAGGAGCTGCCCGAGGACATCAAGAACACGTACGACAAGCTCGGCATCCCCGAGGCGGAGAAGCAGCGCCTCGTCGCCGGCGTCGCCGCGCAGTACGAGTCCGAGGTCGTCTACCACCAGATCAACGAGGAGCTGGAGGCGCAGGGTGTCATCTTCATGGACACCGACACCGCGCTGAAGGAGCACCCGGAGCTCTTCAAGGAGTACTTCGGCACCATCATCCCCGTCGGGGACAACAAGTTCGCCTCGCTGAACTCGGCCGTGTGGTCCGGCGGATCGTTCATCTACGTGCCCAAGGGCGTCCATGTGGACATCCCGCTCCAGGCCTACTTCCGTATCAACACGGAGAACATGGGCCAGTTCGAGCGGACGCTGATCATCGTCGACGAGGACGCCTACGTCCACTACGTCGAGGGCTGCACCGCCCCGATCTATTCCTCGGACTCGCTGCACAGCGCCGTGGTCGAGATCATCGTGAAGAAGGGCGGCCGCTGCCGCTACACGACCATCCAGAACTGGTCGAACAACGTCTACAACCTGGTCACCAAGCGGGCCGTGGCCTACGAGGGCGCGACCATGGAGTGGGTCGACGGCAACATCGGCTCCAAGGTGACCATGAAGTACCCGGCCGTCTACCTGATGGGCGAGCACGCCAAGGGCGAGACCCTGTCCATCGCCTTCGCGGGCGAGGGCCAGCACCAGGACGCCGGCGCCAAGATGGTCCACATGGCCCCGAACACCTCCTCCAACATCGTCTCCAAGTCGGTGGCGCGAGGCGGTGGCCGTACGTCCTACCGCGGTCTGATCGAGATCGGCGAGGGCGCGCCGGGCGCGAAGTCCAACGTGCTCTGCGACGCTCTGCTCGTCGACACGATCTCCCGCTCGGACACCTACCCCTACGTCGACGTCCGCGAGGACGACGTGTCGATGGGCCACGAGGCGACCGTCTCCAAGGTCTCCGAGGACCAGCTCTTCTACCTCATGAGCCGCGGACTCACCGAGTTCGAGGCCATGGCGATGATCGTGCGCGGCTTCGTCGAGCCGATCGCGAAGGAGCTGCCCATGGAGTACGCCCTGGAGCTCAACCGGCTGATCGAGCTGCAGATGGAGGGTTCGGTCGGCTAGGTCCTCGTCCGAGGACCACCGGGACGGCCGTTCGCGGCCGTCCCCGCACTCCCACCGAACCACCCCCCTTCTTGACTGAGAAAGCGAGCACTACGACAGCCATGGCTGAGGCTCAGAACACTCCGGTGGGCTCCACCACCGCCGGCTCCATCGCGGTGGCCGCCGAGTCGACCGTCGCCACCCGCATGAGCGCACCCCCGTCCTTCGACGTCGCGGACTTCCCCGTCCCGCACGGCCGCGAGGAGGAGTGGCGCTTCACGCCGCTGGAGCGGCTGCGCGGTCTGCACGACGGCACCGCGGTCGCGAGCGGCGGCGGCGTGAAGGTCGCCATCGAGGCCCCCGAGGGCGTCACGGTCGAGACCGTCGGCCGCGACGACTCCCGGCTCGGCAAGGCCGGCACCCCGGTGGACCGGGTCGCCGCCCAGGCGTACAGCTCCTTCGAGCAGGCCTCGGTCGTCACGGTCGCCAAGGAAGCCGTGCTCACCGAGCCGGTCCGGATCACCGTGCACGGCGAGGGTGGCGTCGCCTACGGCCACCAGCTCATCCAGCTGGGCGCCTTCGCCGAGGCCGTCGTCGTCATCGACCACACCGGTGACGCGGTGCTCGCCGCCAACGTCGACTACGTCCTCGGCGACGGCGCGAAGCTGACCGTCGTCTCCGTCCAGGACTGGGACGACACGGCCGTCCACGTCGGCCAGCACAACGCGCTGGTCGGCCGGGACGCCTCGTTCAAGTCGATCATCGTCACCTTCGGCGGCGACGTCGTCCGCCTGCACCCCCGGGTGGCCTACGCGGCCCCCGGTGGCGAGGCGGAGCTCTTCGGCCTGTACTTCACCGACAAGGGCCAGCACCAGGAGCACCGCCTCCTGGTCGACCACAACACCCCGCACTGCAAGTCCAACGCCGTGTACAAGGGCGCCCTCCAGGGTGACGGCGCGCACGCCGTCTGGATCGGCGACGTCCTCATCCAGGCCGCGGCCGAGGGCACCGACACCTACGAGATGAACCGGAACCTCGTCCTCACCGACGGCGCCCGGGTCGACTCCGTGCCCAACCTGGAGATCGAGACCGGCGAGATCGTCGGCGCCGGCCACGCCTCGGCTACCGGCCGCTTCGACGACGAGCAGCTCTTCTACCTCCAGTCCCGCGGCATCCCGGCCGAGGAGGCCCGCCGCCTCGTCGTGCGCGGCTTCTTCGCCGAGCTGGTCCAGCAGATCGGTCTGCCGGACGTCGAAGCGCGTCTCCTCGAGAAGATCGAGACCGAGCTGAAGGCGTCCGTCTGATGGCCTTCGTCAAAGCCTGTGCGCTGAGTGAGCTGGAGGACGACACCCCGAAACGGGTGGAGCTCGACGGCACACCGGTCTCCGTCGTCCGCACCGAGGGCGAGGTGTTCGCGATCAACGACATCTGCTCGCACGCGAACGTGTCCCTCTCCGAGGGCGAGGTGGAGGACTGCGCGATCGAGTGCTGGCTGCACGGCTCGTCGTTCGACCTCCGCACCGGCAAGCCGTCCGGCCTTCCCGCGACGCGCCCCGTCCCCGTATACCCCGTAAAGATCCAAGGGGACGATGTGCTCGTCTCCGTCACCCAGGAGTCCTGAGTCACCCATGGCAACGCTTGAAATCCGCGACCTGCACGTCACCGTCGAGGCCGACAACGCCACGAAGGAGATCCTCAAGGGCGTCGACCTGACCGTGAAGCAGGGCGAGACCCACGCCATCATGGGCCCCAACGGGTCCGGCAAGTCCACCCTCGCGTACTCGCTGGCGGGTCACCCCAAGTACACGATCACCAGTGGCACGGTCACCCTGGACGGCGAGGACGTCCTGGAGATGTCCGTCGACGAGCGGGCCCGCGCTGGCCTGTTCCTCGCCATGCAGTACCCGGTCGAGATCCCCGGTGTCTCGGTCTCCAACTTCCTGCGCACCTCCGCCACCGCCATCCGCGGCGAGGCCCCCAAGCTGCGTACGTGGGTCAAGGAGGTCAAGGAGACGATGGCCGGGCTCCAGATGGACCCCGCCTTCGCCGAGCGCAACGTCAACGAGGGCTTCTCCGGCGGTGAGAAGAAGCGCCACGAGATCCTTCAGCTGGAGCTCCTCAAGCCGAAGATCGCCGTCCTGGACGAGACCGACTCCGGTCTGGACGTCGACGCGCTCAAGACCGTCTCCGAGGGTGTCAACCGGGTGCGCGAGACCGGCGAGGTCGGCACCCTGCTGATCACGCACTACACCCGCATCCTGAAGTACATCAAGCCCGACTTCGTGCACGTCTTCGCCAACGGCCGTATCGCGGCCTCCGGCGGCGCCGAGCTGGCCGACCAGCTGGAGAACGAGGGCTACGAGGCCTACACGAAGGGGGGCCCCGTGAGCGGAGGGAACTCAGGAGGTGCAGCCGCGTGACTGACGCCCGACAGGGGCTCACCGGCCTCCTCGACACCGAGGCGATCCGCAAGGACTTCCCGATCCTGGACCGCACGGTCCACGACGGCAAGAAGATCGTTTACCTGGACTCCGCG
This sequence comes from Streptomyces sp. NPDC091287, assembly GCF_044768525.1. Taxonomy (NCBI): domain Bacteria; kingdom Bacillati; phylum Actinomycetota; class Actinomycetes; order Kitasatosporales; family Streptomycetaceae; genus Streptomyces; species Streptomyces sp. NPDC091287. The sequence goes on along the minus strand of NZ_JBIVUV010000038.1, from coordinate 26,418 downwards.
GCGACCTCGCAGAAGCCGCGGCAGGTCCTCGACGCGCTCAACGAGTACTACGAGCGGTACAACGCGAACGTGCACCGCGGCGTCTACACGATCGCCGAGGAGGCCACCGCGCTGTACGAGGGCGCCCGCGACAAGGTCGCCGCCTTCATCAACGCACCCAGCCGCGACGAGGTGATCTTCACGAAGAACGCCTCGGAGTCGCTGAACCTCGTGGCGAACATGCTCGGCTGGGCGGACGAGCCCTATCGGGTGGACCGCGAGACCGAGATCGTCACCACGGAGATGGAGCACCACTCCAACATCGTGCCGTGGCAGCTGCTCGCGCAGCGCACCGGCGCGAAGCTGAAGTGGTTCGGCATCACCGACGACGGCCGGCTCGACCTGTCGAACATCGACGAGATCATCACCGAGAAGACGAAGATCGTCTCCTTCACGCTGGTCTCCAACATCCTGGGCACCGTCAACCCGGTCGAGCAGATCATCCGCCGCGCCCAGCAGGTCGGCGCGCTGGTCTGCATCGACGCCTCGCAGGCGGCCCCGCACATGGTGCTCGACGTGCAGGCGCTCCAGGCCGACTTCGTGGCCTTCACCGGGCACAAGATGGTCGGTCCGACGGGCATCGGCGTGCTGTGGGGACGGCAGGAGCTCCTTGAGGACCTGCCTCCGTTCCTCGGCGGCGGCGAGATGATCGAGACCGTGTCGATGCACTCCTCGACGTATGCTCCGGCACCGCACAAGTTCGAGGCCGGTACGCCCCCGATCGCCCAGGCCGTCGGCCTCGGCGCGGCCGTGGACTATCTCTCGGCGATCGGCATGGAGAAGATCCACAGCCACGAGAAGGCGATCACCGAGTACGCGGTGAAGCGCCTCCTGGAGGTCCCGGACCTGCGGATCATCGGTCCGGCGACGGCCGAGGACCGCGGGGCGACGATCTCCTTCACGCTCGGCGACATCCACCCGCACGACGTGGGTCAGGTCCTCGACGAGATGGGCATCTGTGTCCGGGTCGGCCACCACTGCGCCCGCCCGGTCTGCCTGCGGTACGGAATTCCCGCGACGACGCGAGCGTCGTTCTATCTGTACTCCACGCCCGCCGAGGTCGACGCCCTGGTGGACGGTCTGGAGCACGTCCGGAACTTCTTCGGCTGAGGGCTGACTGGTGAAGCTGGAATCCATGTACCAGGAAGTGATCCTGGACCACTACAAGCACCCCCACGGGCGCGGCCTGCGGGACGGCGATGCCGAGGTGCACCACGTCAATCCGACGTGCGGCGACGAGATCACGCTCCGGGTGAAGTACGACGGCGAGACCATCGCCGACGTGAGCTACGAGGGCCAGGGCTGTTCGATCAGTCAGGCCAGCGCCTCCGTGCTGAACGAGCTGCTCGTCGGCAAGGAGCTGTCCCAGGCGCAGAAGATCCAGGACACCTTCCTGGAGCTGATGCAGTCCAAGGGGCAGCTGGAGCCTGACGACGCGATGGAGGAGGTGCTGGAGGACGCCGTCGCGTTCGCCGGCGTCTCCAAGTACCCCGCCCGGGTCAAGTGCGCGCTGCTGAGCTGGATGGCGTGGAAGGACGCGACGGCCAAGGCGCTGTCCGAAGGGAAGACCGCATGAGCGACAACGAGACCGCGACCATGAAGCCGGCCTCCGAGGAGGAGGTCCGCGAGGCGCTGTACGACGTCGTCGACCCCGAACTGGGCATCGACGTCGTCAACCTGGGCTTGATCTACGGCATCCACGTCGACGACGCCAACATCGCCACCCTCGACATGACTCTGACGTCCGCGGCCTGCCCGCTGACCGACGTCATCGAGGACCAGGCGAAGTCCGCCACGGACGGCATCGTCAACGAGCTGCGCATCAACTGGGTCTGGATGCCGCCGTGGGGCCCGGACAAGATCACCGACGACGGACGCGAGCAGCTCCGCGCGCTGGGGTTCAACGTCTGACACGCTCCGCGAAGAGCGATGAACGGCCATGCCCGCCAGGCAGACTGGCGGGCATGGCCGTCTCCATTTACCACATCGCCGTCGACGCTCACGACCTGCCGCTCATGGCCCGTTTCTGGAGCGCGGTGCTGGACTGGCAGGTGCTCTTCGAGCACGAGGAGGAGATCATCATCGGAGCGCACGAGACCGCGCTGCCGGGCATGTGCTTCCTCCCCGTGCCGGAGGGGAAGACGGTCAAGAACCGGCTGCACATCGATCTGACACCGGACGACCAGGACGTTGAGGTCGAGCGGATCCTCGCACTCGGCGCCCGGCGGGTGGACGTCGGGCAGGGGCCGGACGCCACCTTCGTGGTGATGGCCGATCCGGAGGGCAACGAGTTCTGTGTGCTGCGCCCCAAGCGGACCCTGACCGACTGAGCCGGGCCCGGCTCCCGCGTGCTCAGACGTGGGAGGGCGGCGGCGGCCCGTACTGCTCGGGCAGGGTCGCTGCCGCCGCCTCGGCCAGGACCGGGCCCAGGTTCTCCGTGCGCATCCGGAGGTCGACGTACAGCAGGCCGACCACCAGCGGGGGGAAGATCGCCGTGAACAGCTGGGAGATCATCTGGCTGATGAACGACAGCAGCAACACGCCGCCGAGCACCGCGACGATCTGCCCGCCGCTCGGGTCCGCGTCCATGTCCGCCGGGTCGAACACGCCGGGGAGCAGGCCGACCATCTGGAACGGCAGCTGGATCATGTAGCCGATCATGGCCGCGAGTCCGACGGCGAGCAGCCAGACGCCGAAGACCCGCCACCAGCTGCCGCGCACCAGCCGGACCGAGCGGCGCAGGGCGGCGACCGGGCGCTGGTGCTCGAAGACCACGACCGTCGGGGCCAGGGAGAAGCGGACGTAGAGCCACATCGCCACCGGTGCGATGACCAGGGCGCCGAGGAAGCCGACCACCATCAGCGGCACGACGCCGTCCTCGTCGCCCAGCGAGACGGCGTAGATCATCAGCCCGGCGACGGCGCCGATCATGAGCGCCATCGGGATGGCCATGATCAGCCCGGTCAGGAACACCGTGCCGAGGATCGACCAGACCCGCGACCACGCGCGGCTCCAGACGGCGCCGAAGCCGATCGGGCGGCCCAGGACGGCTTCCTGGAGGACCACCGGGACCGCTGCCTGCACCACGGCGGACGCCAGCAGGTAGACGATCATGCCGATGACCATCAGCACGCCGAACGCGATGCCCAGCGGGACCAGTTGCGCGGCGTCCGGGGATCCGGAGGAGCCGGCCGTCAGCTCGTCCCACTGGCTCGCGACGGCGGCGCCGGCGGCCACCAGTGCGGCGATCATCACGAGCGCCGCCGCGCCGAACAGCGTCAGGGCGATCCCGATCAGCGGTTTCCAGTACCGCCCGAGCGTCGAGAAGGCGCCGCTGAGCATGTCCGAGACCCTCAGCGGCGCCAGGGGTATGACCCCCGGCTTGGGCGGTGCGGCCCACCCACTGTTCCATCCCCCGCCCGGTCCCTGCCCGCCCTGGTGGAAGGGCCCCCCACCGTGAGGTGCGCCCCCGTACGGGCCGCCGCCCCACCCTGCGTCCTGCGCCACTGCGTCTCCGTCGTGTCGTCGGCCCGTGTCACGGGCCGTGTGGTCGGTCGGCACACCGTAACGCCCCCGACGTGGGCCGATGATATGTACGGCCGTACACAACGTTGGGTACAGTCGTACACATGGGATACGCATACGGACTTCTGGTCGCCGCCATCGCGGCGGAGGTGGCCGGGACGACGGCCATGAAGTACAGCGAGGGCTTCACCCGGCTCTGGCCCTCGCTCGGCACCGTGGTGGGCTACCTCATCGCCTTCACCCTGCTCGCGCAGACGCTCAAGACGCTCTCCGTGGGCACCGCCTACGCCATCTGGGCCGGCGTCGGCACCGCGGCCATCGCCCTCATCGGGATCCTGTTCCTGGGGGAGTCCAGCGGCCTGGTCAAGATCACGGGCATCGCCCTGATCGTGGCCGGGGTCGTCGTCCTCAACCTGGGAGGGGCGCACTGATGGCGCGGCGGTACGACCCCGGGCGGCGGACGAAGATCATCGACGCGGCGCTGAGCGTGATCGCGGCCGACGGCATAGCCGGCCTCAGTCACCGCACCGTGGCCGCCGAGGCCGATGTGCCGCTCGGTTCGACCACGTACCACTTCGGCTCCCTCGACGAACTCCTGGTCGCCGCCCTCCGCCGGTGCAACGAGAACTTCGTGCGGGAACTGCGCGGCAGCGAGGCCCTGGCGGGACCCGCCGGCTCCGCCGGTCTCGCGGAGGAGCTGACGCGGTTGCTGGGCCGGTGGTTCGCGGGCGAACGCGGGGCGATCGAGCTGGAGTACGAGCTGTACCTCGCGGCCCTGCGCCGCCCCGTGCTGCGCCCCGTCGCCGCCGAGTGGACCGAGGAGGCCGTCGGGCTGCTGTCCCGGCGCACCGACCCGGAGACCGCGCGGGCGCTCGTCGCGCTGATGGACGGCGTCTGTCTTCAGGTGCTGCTCACCGGCGGTACGTTCGACGCGCCCTATACCCGCGAGATGCTGGCCCGGATCGTGGACGGCGGCGCCTGAGCCGAAGGCCGCGGGCGCCGCTCGGCGTCACGCGGGTCGCGCTGGGCCCGCCGCGTGGCGGACCGCTTCCAGCGCCTCGCGCACGCTCGCCCCGATGTCCGTGATCGGGTAGAGCACTTCCCGGACCGTCCGCTCCCGGTCCACGACCAGCGTCAGCCGCTTGAGCCGGCTCACCCCCGCCGCCCGGAACGTCGGCAGTCGCAGCGCCGCCGTCAGCGTCAGGTCCGCGTCCGAGAGCAACGGGAAACGCAGCCCCTCCTTCTCCGCGAACGCGCGCTGCTCGTCCGGGCGTTGCGTGGACACCCCGTGCACGCTCGCGCCCGCCGCCGTGAACTCCGCCAACTGGTCGCGGTAGGTGCACGATTCGAGCGTGCAGCCACTCGCCCCCGGGATCCCCGCCCAGCCCGGCGGGTAGGCGTCGCGCCGGGCGTAGGCGCCGGGGAAGCAGTACAGGACGGTGTACGGAGTGTCGGCGACCGGGTCGCGCGGTTCTCCGTCGTCCCCGGTCAGCAGCAGCTCCGGCAGCCGCGTGCCCTTCAGGGCCCGCATCCGGGCCGCCTCCCGCGAGGCCTCCGTCGTCGTCGCCATCGTCTCCCCTTCTCCCAGCACCCAGGTGTCGCCCCAGTCCTGGAGCGCGATCAGCACGGGCAGCAGCGCCCGGCCGCGCGGGGTGAGCCGGTACTCGTGCCGGACCGGGCGGTCCTGATACGGCTCCCGTGCCAGCACTCCCGCGTCGACCAGCAGCCGCAGCCGCTCGGTCAGCACCTTGCGCGAGACGCCCAACTCCTGCTGGAGCGCGTCGAACCGGTGCACACCGCGCGCGGTGTCCCGCACGATCAGCAGCGTCCACCAGTCACCCACGACGTCGAGGGCCTGGGCGATCGAGCAGTCGGCGTCGGCCAGGCTGGTGCGCTGAGGCATGGTCGTTCCTCCGGTTGTGGCCGCTGTCCGCCCCGCCCGCCCCGCCGGGGTCTTTCGGTTGACCCCGATGGAATCATGCTGTCATAGTCCGTTCCCATAAGGAACTCACTGATCGCACGGGGGTGGCGGGAATGGGCATGGTGCGCGGGGTGCCGCGGACGGTACGGCTGCTGGCGCTCGGGGCGTTCCTCAACGCCGTCGTCAGCTTCACCTTCGTCTATCTCTTCGTCTACCTGGTCGGGCCGCGCGGTCTGACCGTCACCCAGGCCGGAGTGATCAGCGGCGTCGGCGGCCTCGGCCTGGTCGCGGGGAACTTCACCGGCGGCTGGTTCGGCGACCGTCTCGGCCATCGCCGAGCCCTGCTGACCGGCGCCTGCGTCAGCGGGGCCGCGCTCGTCGTCCTGCCCGCCCTCCCGGTCGTCGCCCTGTACGCGGTGCTCCCGGTCGCCCAGTACGCCGCGGGCGTCGTCCGCGCCGCCAACGCGGCCCTCGTCGCGGTCTCCGTCCCCGAGGGCACAAGCCGCCGCCAGAGCTTCGCCCTCTTCCGCTTCGCCTCCAACGGAGGCTTCGCCATCGGCCCGCCGCTCGGCGCCCTGGTCGCCACCCGCCTCTCGTACGACTGGCTCTTCGTCGCCGACGGCATCGGCACCCTGCTCTTCGCCGTCTACGCCGCCCGGATCCTGCCCGCCCGCGGCAGCGCCCACTCCGCACCCGCCCATGACCCGCACGCCCCGGGCCTCTGGCGCGAACTACGGGCCAGGCCCGCCGTTCTGGTGCTGCTCGCCTCGATCGTCCTGATCGACCTCGTCTACCGGCAGCAGTACTCCACCCTGCCGGTCTTCCTCGCCGACCACGGGCACTCCACCCAGCTGTACGGCTGGCTGCTCGCCATCAACGGCGGCGTCATCCTCTGCCTCGAACTGCCCGCCGCCCACGCCCTGCGCAGGCGTACCCCGCTCGGCCTCGTCGGCGTCGGGCTCCTGCTCGTCGGGCTCGGCTACGCCGTCCTGATCCCCGGTACGGGCGTGCTCCTCGCCGTCACCATGATGCTCTCGGTGACCCTCGGCGAGATCCTCTACAAGACCCCCGCCACCGCCTACGTCGCCGACCAGGCCCCCGGCCACGCCCAGGGCCGCTTCCAGAGCCTGTACGCCGGCGCCTCGATCAGCGGCCAGGTGCTCGCCCCACCGCTGGGCGCCGCCCTGTACGCGGCCGCTCCCGCCCTGCTCTGGCCGCTCTGCGCCCTGCTCGCGGCGGGCGCGGGGGCATCGGTGCTGGCGGCGCGGCGGTTGCCCGGACCGGGGGAGCGGGCGCGGCCGGCGGGGAAGGGGCCGCACGCTGAGACCGGTTCGCCCGAGCGGGCCCCGGCCGGTTAGGTTTCTGTTCATGACCGACACGACTTCCCAGGGTTCTGCCCGCACCACCGGCGCCGTCGCCGCCGGCCTCGCCACCGTCGCCGGTGACGGCACCGTCCTCGACACCTGGTTCCCCGCCCCCGAGCTGACCTCCGACCCCGGCCCGGCCGGCACGACGCGCCTCAGCCCGGACGAGGCCGTCAACCGGCTCGGCGAGGGTGCCGCCAAGGCCCTCGGCGTGGACGCCCGGCGCGGCGTCGAGGTTGTCGCCGTGTCCACGGTCATCTCCTCGCTCGACGACAAGCCGCTCGACGCGCACGACGCCTATCTGCGCCTGCACCTGCTCTCGCACCGGCTCGTCCGGCCGCACGGCCAGAACCTCGACGGGCTGTTCGGGCTGCTCGCCAACGTCGCCTGGACCTCGCTCGGCCCGGTCGCCGTCGACGACCTGGAGCGCGTGCGGCTCAACGCCCGCGCCGAGGGCCTGCACCTCCAGGTCACCTCGGTCGACAAGTTCCCCCGGATGACGGACTACGTCGCCCCCAAGGGCGTACGCATCGCCGACGCCGACCGCGTCCGGCTCGGCGCGCACCTCGCCGCCGGGACCACCGTCATGCACGAGGGCTTCGTCAACTTCAACGCGGGCACGCTCGGCACCTCCATGGTCGAGGGCCGTATCTCCGCGGGCGTCGTCGTCGGCGACGGCTCGGACATCGGCGGCGGCGCGTCCACCATGGGCACCCTCTCCGGTGGCGGCACGGAGCGCATCGTCATCGGCGAGCGCTGCCTGGTCGGCGCGGAGGCGGGCGTCGGGATCGCGCTCGGCGACGAGTGCGTCGTCGAGGCCGGTCTGTACGTCACCGCCGGCACCCGGGTCACGCTGCCGGACGGCCAGGTCGTCAAGGCCCGTGAGCTGTCCGGCGCCTCCAACATCCTCTTCCGCCGCAACTCGGTCACCGGCACCGTCGAGGCCCGCCCGAACAACGCGGTGTGGGGCGGCCTCAACGAGGTCCTGCACGCCCACAACTGACCCGTTCAGCAGGGAGCGAGGAGTTCCTCGTACGCCGCACGCAGCCCGTCGGTCGCCCCGCGCCCGGCGGGCTGCAGCGGTTCCCGGACCGGTCCCGCCGCCAGGAGCGCCTTCACGGTGACGGTTCCGGGGAGGCCGCTCGCCATCATCAGTTCGGTGAGGCGCACCGTGAGCCCGTTGAGCCGGGCGGCCTCGTCCGTGCGGCCCGCGTCGAACGCGTCCAGCGGCGCCCGTACCTGGCGCGGGGCCACGTTCGCGACCGTGCTGACGTACCCCGCGCCGCCCACCGCGTACAGCGGCAGGTTCAGCTCCTCGCAACCCGAGTAGTACGCCAGCGAGGTGCGGGCCAGCACCTTGGTCGAGCCGAGCAGGTCGTAGGAGCAGTCCTTCACCGCCACCACCCGCGGGTGCTCCGCCAGCCGCAGCAGGGTCTCCGGCTCGATCCGGGTCCCGGTGCGGCCGGGGATGTCGTACAGCATCAGCGGCAGCCCGGTGGAGTCCGCGACCCGCAGGAAGTACGCCTCGACGGCGGCCTGCGGCGGGCGGCTGTAGTACGGGCTCACCACCAGCAGCCCGTCCGCGCCCGCCTCCTCGGCCTCCCGCGCCAGGCGCAGGGTGTGCGCGGTGTCCGGGCCCCCGACGCCGGTGAGCAGTGGCACCCCGTCGCCGACCTCCGCCCGGACGGCCCGCAGCAGGGCGGACTTCTCGGCGTCCGTCGTGGTGGGGGACTCGCCCGTGGTGCCGCTGAGGACGATCCCGTCGCAGCCCTCCGCCACCAGGCGCGCGGCGTGCGCACGGGCGGCGTCCGGGTCCAGGGCCCCGGTGGCGGTGAAGGGTGTGATCATGGCGCAGAGGGTGCGGCCGAAGGGGCGCGGGGCGGTGGCGGTCATGTCCGAAGTGTCGGCTCCCGGAACCCTGTAGGTCCACTTAGATCTTCTTGGGGTGACTGGCAAGGGACGCTGAAGAGTCCGTAGGGGCGGCGGCTGCTTCGGTACCGCTTCTGACATGATCGAACGCACGGACGACGGGTCGCGGCGGCGGGTCGTGGCGAGGGGGGCATCGGCATGGGTATGTGCGTACGGGCGCGGGTGCGGCGACGGGCCTCCGTCGTGCTGCTGGCGGCGGCGCTGACCGCGTTGACCGGCTGCTCCGGATTCCTCGTCCCGGCCGGCGAGGGCGAAGAACCGGACCCCACCCCGTCCGCCTCCGCGCCCCGCTCCGGCATCGTCCGCGCCGAAACGCTGCCCCCGACCCCCGCGCCCGCCTACGGCGGGACGGCGCGGACCGGACCGACTCCCGCCCCGCCCGAGAAGTGCCCCGCGTCCGGGGCCGTGGTGACCATGGGGGAGGTGCTGACCGCGATGATGAGCCGTGCGGTCGCCCTCACCCTGACCAACTGCGGCTCGAAGCCCTACCGGGTCGACGGCTACCCCTCGGTCCAGGCGCTCGGCGAGGACGGCGAACGCCTCCCCGTGAAGGTCAACCCGGCCGGCTCGCAGTTCGGCCGCGACCGGGGCCCCGAGGCGCTAACCCTGAAGCCGGGCTCCACCGCGCGGTCGATGCTCGCCTGGGTCTCCACCAAGGAGGGAGGCGAGCTCGTCATGGCCGACGCCCTGGAGCTGGCCGCCGCCCCCGACGCGGGGGCGCGGGTCTACCCGCTGGAGGGGCACGACATCCGGTACATGGACGAGCTGAACATCACGGCCTGGCGGGCGGAGCTGCCCGAGTGACCGGCCCCGGCGGGGTCGGCCCGGGCGGTCAGCCGTCGCCCACCGGCACGGTGTGGGTGACCCAGCCCGCGCCGGGCGGCCCCTCCGGCAGCACATGCAGCAGAAAGGCCGCCGGCTCGTCGGGATAGCCCGGTACGCCCTCCCGCAGCGCCAGCCCGCTCTGCCGGTACGTACTCGGCGCGACGGCCACCGTGCTGCCCGCGAAGGGCACCGTGACCGGTCGGTGCACATGGCCCGCCAGCACCCGCACGACCCGGGGGTGCGCGGCGACCACCCCCGCAAACGCGGGGCCGTCCGCCAGGCGCATCGCGTCCAGGAACGGAATGCCGACCGGAACCGGCGGATGGTGCAGACAGACGAGGGCCGGTACGCCGGGGCGCCGGGAGAGGTCCCGGTCCAGCCGGGCCAACTGCTCGGGACCCAGCCGACCGCCCGGCGCACCGGCGACCCACGAGTCCAGGACCACGAGGGTGAACGCCGGGTGCTCCACCGCGTACGACGTCAGCGTCCCCCCGCCCAGGAAGCGCGTCCCGCCGAACGCGCCCACCAGAGCCTCCGGCACGTCGTGGTTTCCCGTCGCCAGACGCAGCGGCAGCGGGAACGCGCCGACCTCCTCGCGCAGGGCCGCGTACTCACCCGGCTCCCCGCGCTCGGTGAGATCACCGGTGATCACGACGCAGTCCGGGAGCGGGTCCAGGGCGAGCACCCGGCGCAGGGCGGCCCGCAGCCCGGCGGCGGGGGCCGCCGCCCCCGGACCGGTCGTGAGGTGCGGGTCGCTCAGGTGCGCCACGGAGAGGGTCATGCCCCCACCCTTCCCCGGCCCCTCCGGCAGCACCCGCGACCGCTCACGCCCTGGGCGAACGGGGGCGGTCGCCGCCAGGCGGAACAACCTTGACCACAACCGGACTTGAGGTGTCACCGTGGTGGACACGACGCACCGACCGGCGCGCGTGACGAAGGGAACACCGCCATGACCACGCACTTCACCGACCGCCCCGACCCGGCCCGCACCGACGCCCGGATCGCCAAGGCCAGCACCTGGAACGTCGGTACACCGCAGCGGCAGCGAGAGGCCGTCGACGCCATCCGGAAGGCCTGGGAGAGCCGGGAATGGCCGAACCCCGGGCTGCTCTCCTACAGCGTCTACGCGGGGGAGGACGGCGCGACCCTGCTCCACTACTCCCAGTGGGCCGGCGAACAGCCCTACCAGGACTTCGTACGGCGGGGGCGCGACGTCCGCAACGCCGAGATCGACGCCGCCGTCCCAGGCATCGAACGCCTCGGACTGCACACGTACGAGCTGTACCGCTCCGGCCTCCGGGCCGAGGGCGACACCCGGGAGACCGGCTGCCTCGTCATCGTGGACGTCGAGTTCGACGGGCCCGACCCGGCCCGGCAACGCGACTGGGTGGACAGCGTGTTCGAGGCGCTCGGCGAAGAGGCCGAGCTGCCCGCCGGCGGCATCGCCGCGCACTTCCACGTCAGCACCGACGGCACCCGGGTCCTCAACTACGCCGAGTGGGAGAGCGCCGAGCACCACGTCGCGGCCCTCACCGCACCCGGAGAGGGCATCGGCTCCCCGTCCCCGCTCTGGGAACGCGTCCAGAAGTACCCGGGCATGACCGGCGGCGGCGTGCACCGCTACACCCCCGCGCTCAGCATGGAGCCGGGCGCGGGAGCGTAGGGGGCGCAGCGGGCGGAATGTGGCGAAGCGGCGGGCGGTACGCGGCGCATTGCGTCTAGGCTTGGGCGGCTGAACCGCGTACGCACTCCGTATGCCCCGAGCACGCACCGAGGAGAACCCCCGATGTCCGCAGAGCGCCCCTCCCTGCCGCCGGTGCGGCTGAACACCGAGGCCGAACTGGCACGGGACGCGCTCGCCGCTCCGCTGTTCGTCCGCGCCGTCAAGCTCGCCCGCTGGGCGGGCCCGGACACCCGGGTCGGGGCCGGCGGCGAACTGGTCGAGGACCAGCTTCCCGCGGCCGCCGAGCACCTCGCCCTCCCGGCGGACGAGGACGGCGCCGCGTACGCCAGCGAGGCCTGGCGGCTCGCCGTGGACACCGGCCTCCTCGACGTCACCGACCCCGAGGAGGGCGAGGGCGACGAGGACACGGACGGCGCGGGCGAGGGCACCGTCACCACGGGCGAGAACCTGGCCCTGCTCACCGGCGGCTCCCCGCAGGACGTCCTGTCCATCTGGCTCGACGGCCTCGACGCCGTGCACGCCGACGCCACCGCACCCGTCCTGGACGACTTCGCGGACCTCGTCGGCGAGGACGGCTCGATCGACTTCGACGCCCTGGACTGGGACCCGGAGGCCGAGGCGGAGTTCCTCGACGGCGTCCTCGGCAACCTCTACCTGCTCACCCTCGCGGACAACGGCGCGGGCGAAGGACCGGTCCCGCTGCCCGCCCTCGCCGCGTCGGTGATCGTCCCCGATGACATGGGTGAGCCGACCGACGACATCCTGGAGCAGGTGTCCGAGGCGATGATGCGCCTCGACGACCAGTTCCGGCTCCTCGAACCCATCGGGATCGTCGAATACCGCCCGGTCGACGAGGCGTTGCTGGTCGAGGAGGGCGAAGCCGCGGACGCCTCCGCCGCCGGGGCCGACGACGAGGACGTCACCCGGTACGGCATGGTCAAGCTCACCCCCCTCGGCCTGTACGGCATCCGGGCCCGGATGCTGGAGGCCGGGGTGGACGCCCCCGCCGTCGGCGACCTCGCGGGCAAGGGCGCCGACGTCCTCCTCGACGGCATCGCCCACTACCCGGAGTCCGCCGCCCGCGCCGAGGTCAAGCTCTGGCTCGCGGGATACGGCGCACAGGGCGCGGTGGCCGCGGCGGCCGAGCTGCTGGCCGCCGCGCGCGGCACGGACGACGGTGCGCCGCTGCGCCGCCTCCACTGCCAGCAGGCCCTGGCCCTGGCCGGCCCCGAGGCGGAGCCCGCCGTACGCGCGGTGCTCGGCGACCCGGAGCTGGGCGGCCTGGCCCGCGTCTGGCTCGCGGAGCGCGGCGCGGCCGACGTGCCCGCCCCGCCGGAGGACATGATCTTCTGGCTGGCCATCGACACGATCGCCGCCCAACTGGACGCGGACGGCGAGCTGGACGAGCTCCAGGGCCTGGTCGAGGGGCTCTCCGCGCAGCACAGCGGCTTCTTCGACGAGGTCTGGCGCGTCGACCACCCGGCCACCGCCGATGTGCTGGAAGCCATGGGGCGGCTGCACAGCGACAAGAAGGCGGCCAAGGACGCCCGCAAGGCGGCGTTCAAGGCCCGCTCGCGCGCGGGCGGTTGAGGGGCCTGAACGCCGGGGCCGGGCCCGGAGCGTAGCTCAGGTCCGGAGCGCTGCTCTTACAAAGCAGATGTCGGCGCCCTGTCGCCTCAGGAGCCCCGCACCGGCGCGGCCGTGTGGTTGTACGCCCGTACCGCCTTCGTGCCGATGCGGGCGTACCAGCCGGACGGGTCCGCGGCGAGGTCCCGGACGTCGGTGACCTCCCAACCGCGCTGCACCGCACCCCGGTTCACGTCCAGGGCCCGGCACAGCTCACCCGTCGCCGCGTACACCGTGCCCCCGGCCACCACCGGTGGCACCTGGCCGACCCCGCCGAGCGTGGCCGCCCAGCGCTCCTCGCCGCTGCGGAGGTCGACGCAGTGGAGGACCCCCGCCCGCGCCCAGTGGAGCAGCGCTCCGCCGGACGTCACCGGCGCCCGGACACCGCCCGTGCCCGCGGGCCAGCTGGTGTCCAGCCCCACCGTCCCCACCGACCAGAGCGCCCGGCCGGTGGTGGGCGCGTAGGCGTGGACCCGGCCCCCGGTGGTCAGCAGCACCGTGGAGCCGACGGCGGCCAGCGCGCTGGAACCGGAACTCGGCCCGTCCTTCAGCGTGCCGGTGGCCAGGCGGCCGCCGTCGCGCGCCCGGAGGAAGTGCAGGGCGCCGCCGAGGCCGAGCAGGACGAAACAGCCCGCCCCCGGGACCGCCGCCAGAGCGGCCACCGGGCCCTCGAACCCCTCGTAGGCCCAACGGAGTTCACCGCTGACCGCGTCGACGCACCGGACGTTCTCACCGTCCTCGTCGGCCAGCAGTACCGACCGGTCCAGCACGGCGGGCGGCCGGACCTCCGCCGTGCCCCCGGTCCAGCGCCGCGCACCGGTGCGCAGGTCCACGGCGTTCAGCGTCGGTACGTCGCCGTCCGCCGCGAAACCGGAGACCAGCACCCCCGAGGCGACGGCGAACCACAGCGGGGCCGGGCGCTCCGCGGGCGTGCCGAGTGGTTCGCCCGTCGCCAGATCGAGGGCGCCCAGGCCCACATCGGCCGCCGCCAGCACCGAACCGGACACCCCCCACCGCGTCGGGGTGTTCTCCTCGGCGTCGGCCAGCCACCGGCGCCCGGCGTCACGGGCCCGCCGCGCGGTGACGTATCCGCCGCTGCTGCCCGCCTCCCCGACATCGGGTACGGCGACGCCGTGCACCAGCAGCGAACTCCCGGCCGACCGCAGCGCGTCCACGGTGGTGCTGTCGGACGCGGGGGCCAGGGTCCAGCGCAGGGCGCCCTGCCGGGCGCTCCCCGGCCGGATCCTCAAGGGGTCCTCGCCCCGTTCCGCCCGCCCGCCGGCCCCGCTCCGGACGAACGCGTACGTGACGAGCGAGGCGAGCCCGCCGCCCCCGGCCAGCAGCAGACCGCGCCGGGCGAGCTCGCCGCGCCGGGCCGCCGGGCTCCTCACCACGGGCGGCGGTGGCAGGGCGGACAGCGGGCGGGTGCGGGCCGGAGCCGGTGCCGGGGCGGTCCGGGTCGTCCCCTGCGGGCCGGGTGGAGCGGCGGGCTCTTCGACGGACTGCTCGGCCGCTCCGCCCAGGACCAGCGTGCGCAGCGGCTCCGTGCGCCACCACAGCGCCGGATGCGGATCCGTGGTGGCCCGCAGGACCTGGTCCACCGTCGGACGCAGGCCGGGATCCTTCTCCAGGCAGGCCGTCACCACCTCCCGTACCGCGTCGGGTACGCCGGTGAGATCCGGGTCCTCGTGGACGGCCCGGTAGAGCAGCACCGCCGGGGTCGCCGAGCCGAACGGGCTGCCTCCGGTGGCGGCGAACACCAGCACCGCCCCGAGCGCGAACACATCGGCCGCCCCGGTCACCGCCACCCCGCCCACCGCCTCCGGGGACTCCGCGCCTCCGTTGACGATGGCCCCGGTGATCTGCTCCGGGGCGATGAACCCCGGGGTGCCGACGACGTCGCCCGCCCCGGTCAGCCCGTGGTCGCTGATCGCGCGGGCGATCCCGAAGTCGATGACCCGGGGCCCGTCGGCGGTGATCAGCACGTTCGACGGCTTGAGGTCGCGGTGGACGAGCCCCGCCCGGTGGACGGCCTCCAGCGCCTCGGCGAGGGCCGCGCCCAGGGATCGTACGGCGGAGGGCGCCAGCGGCCCGGTCGCCGCCACCGCGTGCCGCAGGGTGACGCCCGGCAGATACGCGGTGGCGAGCCAGGGCCGGGACGACTCCGGGTCGGCGTCGAGCACCGCCGCCGTGTGCGCCCCGGTCACCGCGCGGGCGGCGGCGGCCTCGCGGCGGAACCGTTCACGGAAGTGCGGGTCGGCCGCCAGGTGTTCGTGCACCGTCTTCACCGCGACGGCTCGCCCGCCGGGCGTCCGGCCCAGATAGACGGTGCCCATGCCGCCCGCCCCGAGCCGGCCCAGCAGCCGGACGGAGCCGAGCCGTTCGGGATCGCCCGGAAGCAGGGGGCCGGTCACGCGGACTCCGGTCCGGTGAACGTCTGCACGGCCCCGCCGGCGCAGACGTGGAGGAGACCCCCGCCGGCGGCGGCGAGGAAGGGCCCGTCCTCCTCGACGGGGACCGACCACAGTCGGCGCTCGCGGAGGGCGTCGAGGGCGTGCACCCCCCAGAACGCGCCCTCCCCGGACTTGTTCTCGTGGCCCGGCTCCGGCCCGGTGGCGTACAGGGTGCCGTCCGCCACCAGCGGCGGCCCGTCGTCGATGCCGCCGCCGTCGGAGGCGAGCCGCCCGACGTCCGGGCGCCTCCAGCGGACCCGCCCGCTTTGGGCGTCGAGCGCGGTGACCCCGCCCGGCGTCGCGGCGTGCACCACGCCACCGGTCGCCGCGGGCGTGACCGTGGGCGACCCTTCGAGCGCCCGGCGCCAGACGGTGCGCCGGGCCGCCAGATCGACCGCGACGACCCGGCCGCCACGCGCGTAGTACCGGGTGCCGGAGGCGCCGGGGTGGGCGTGCGGATACGGGGCGCCGCCGGGTATCTCCGGCTCCGGCCGCGGTGCCGCGCCGGAGGTCCGCAGCACGAACAACGGCTCCTCGGCGGGGGCCCCGGAACGGGTGGGGAGGCGGAGCCCGACGGCCAGCCGGCCGCCCGCCGCGTCGATGCCGGTCACCGCGGCTCGCGTCCCCTCGTGGAACCAGAGGGCCTCTCCCGTACGGGAGTCGAACCCGTAGGCGCGCCAGGGGCGATCGCCCAGGGAGCGCTTCGTCCACAGGGAGGCGTCGGAGGCGTAGGAGACCAGGGCCGTCGTCCCGCCGTCGACGGTGAAGAACGCCGACTGGCCGTCGGGGGCGGTGGACGTCCGGGCGCCGGTCGGCCGGTCCGGCAGGGCCGACCAGCGCCGGTTGCCCGTCCGGGCGTCGAGGGCGAGGAGTTCCGGTTCGAAGAGCAGCCCGGAGAGCAGCAGGTTCACCTGGTCCCCGACCGGCCGGACGGCCGTGACGTCCCGCGCCGGATACCGCCAGCGCACCGCACCGGTGGCCGCGTCGAGCGCGGTCACCGCGGCCGCGTCCGTGACGAGGAGCGCGCCGCCGTGGCGCAGCACCCGGCCGGAGGAGCCGAGGTCGCCGACGGTCCTGGTCCACAGCAGACGTCCCCGGGCCCAGCGGGTCTTCGGCGCCGGTGAGGCTCCCCGGTCGCCGGTCGGATCGTCCTTCTCGGTGCGCCGGAGCAGAGCCGCGCCGCCGAGAAGACCCCCTCCCGTCATGAACGCGGCCCCGCCGAACGCGAGCAGCCGCCGCCTGCCCGGACCCTGGCCCGGCTCACCGTCGTACGGGACGGCGTCCCGCGGCTCGCCCACGGGACGGGTCCGGTACGGGACGGCGTCCGCCGGGGTGCGCGTGGCGCCGGTGGGGGAGGGGGCTGGTACGGCGTCGGCCGGAGCGGTACCGGCGTCCGCCGTGTCGGCCGGGGTGCCGGCCTCGTGCGCGTCGTCCGCGGCTGCCGAGGTGCCCGCGTCGTCCGGGCTGCCGTTTGCGGCGTCCGCCACCAGCGCCGCGACCCTGTTCTCGTGGTCGCGGACCAGGCCGGCCACCGGGTCCCGCTCCCACCACGCGTCGGCCGGGGACCGCGCCGCGCACCAGTCCAGCACGTCGGCCACCGTGGGGCGCCCGGCAGGGTCGCCCGTCAGACAGGAGGCGAGGAACGCGCGCCACTCGCCGGTCGGGGACCCGTCCAGATCGGCCTCGCCCCGCATCGTCCGGTACAGCACCTGGTGCGCGGGGCCGGAGCCGAAGGGCGGTCGGCCCGTCGTCATCCGGGCGAGCAGCGCCGCGAGGGCGAACACATCGGCGGCGGGGGACGGCTCGTCGTCGGCCGTCAGCAGTTCCGGGGCGATGAACCCGGGCGATCCGATGACCTCCCCGGTGCTCGTGAGGGTCTCGTCGGCCGCCCGCCGGGCTATGCCGAAGTCCAGGACCTTCGGGCCGCCCCGGGTGAGCACCACGTTCGACGGCTTCAGATCGCGGTGGACCAGCCCGGCCCGGTGGATGCTCGCCAGCGCCTCCGCGAGCGCCGCCCCCAGCCCGGCCAGCGGGCCCGCCCCCAGCGGCCCGAGTGCCTTGGCGGCCTGGGTGAGCGTCGGCCCCGCACAGAACTCGGTCGCCAGCCACGGCCGTACGGCGTCGGGGCCGGCGTCCAGCACCGCGGCGGTGAACGGACCGGCGACCGCCCGCGCGGCGAGCGTCTCGCGCCGGAACCGCTCCCGGAACAGCGGGTCGGCGGCGAGGTGTTCATGGACGGTCTTCACCGCCGCCAGCCGCCCCGACGCGGTGCGGGCCAGATGGACCCGCCCCATGCCGCCCTCGCCGAGCAGCGCCACGAGCCGGTACCCCGCGACCTGCTCCATGCCGTGTGTTCCCCTCTCGCGCCGCCGGGCCGGGAGGATCACCGCGGGCCCCTCCTGTGCGACGCCCGCGCCCACCGCTTCGGTTGCGTCCCCGGGAGTTCCCTTCGGGCTCCCTCCGGCCCGGGGAAAATCCTTCGCGTGCGACCGGAGCGTTCCCTAAGGTCATGGACATGCACCTCCCGGTGCGAAGGCGGCGGCTCCTTCCTTTCCCGAAATGTGCCGCAGCCACTGGTGATCTCGGGAGGCGCGAGCGCCGGGGTGCCCGGTGCGCAGGCGACGGATACTTCTGGATCTGAGGGTTGCGGGTTCGAGTCCCGCCCGGCTTGGGCCGGTAGCTCAATCGGACAGAGCTTCAGACTGTTCCCGTCGCCGACTCCTGATCTCGGGCACCCCGTTCCGCCGCCGCGCCCTTCCCCAGGAATTCGGGGGAATTCTTCTCATGGCCCGTTTCAACTTCCGTACCCACAGGTCCCGGTCCACCGGGTCGGTGCCCACCTCGCCCGTCGCGACGACCGGCGCGCTCGCGCCGGGCCACCAGGGCGGCACCGGACATGTACGCGACGCCCGCTCCGAGCTCTTCCTGCTCGCCGTCGCCAACTTCGTGGCCCAGGACACCTTTTACGAGGGCGGGGACCAGCGCGACGACCGGTTCGCCGCGCTCGTGCGCCGGCTCGCCGTGGAGGACCCCGCGTGGACCGCGGGGCTGCTCCACTGGCTGCGCCGCGACGGGCAGATGCGGACCGCCTCGCTGGTCGGCGGCGCGGAGTATGTGAAGGCGCGGCTGTCCGCGGGCTGCACCGAAGGGCCCTCGAACCGCCAGGTCATCGACTCCGTACTCCTGCGGGCCGACGAGCCGGGCGAACTGCTCGGCTACTGGACGTCCCGCTACGGGCGCGCCCTGCCCCAGCCCGTGAAGCGGGGCATCGCGGACGCCGTGCGCCGCCTCTACACCGGGCGGGCCCTGCTGAAGTACGACACCGCGTCCAAGGGCTACCGCTTCGGCGACGTCCTCAATCTCGTGCACGCCGCGCCCGATCCCGCCAAGCCCTGGCAGGGCGAGCTGTTCCGGTACGCGCTGGACCGCAGGCACCGGCCGGAAACCGCCGTGCCGCCCGCCGCCGACCGCACCCTGAGCGCCCACCGGGAGCTGATGGAACTGCCGGTCGCGGAGCGACGCACCGTCGTCACCGGACCCGGCGGCGCGGAGCGGCTGGCCGAGGCCGGCATGACCTGGGAAGCGCTGGCCGGCTGGCTGCAGGGCCCGATGGACGCGGCGGCGTGGGAGGCGGTGATTCCGTCGATGGGAACGACGGCGCTCGTCCGGAACCTCCGCAATTTCGACGAGGCCGGAGTACGGGACGAGGTCGCGGCGACCGCCGCGGCCCGGATCAGCGACCCGGAAGCCGTCGCCGCGTCGCGCCAGTTCCCCTTCCGCTACCTTGCCGCGTACCGGCACGCGCCCTCGCTCCGCTGGGCCCACCCGCTGGAACAGGCACTCGGGCACTCGCTGGGCCAGGTGCCCGCACTGCCCGGCCGCACCCTGGTCCTGGTCGACCGCTCCGGTTCGATGGGCGCGCCGCTCTCCGAGCGCTCCCGGCTGAACCGGGCCGACGCCGCGGCCGTCTTCGGCGCGGCGCTGGCGCTGCGCTCCGCCGACGCGGACCTGGTGCAGTTCGGCACGACCAGCGCGCCGGTGGCCTTCCGCAGGGGCGAGTCCGTGCTCCGGGTCCTGGACCGGTTCGGCGACCTGGGCGGCACGAACACGGCCGAGGCGGTGCGGCGGCACTACCGGGACCACGACCGGGTGATCGTCGTCACCGACGAGCAGGTCGGGTACACGCGCCGTGGCGACGCGACCCGGAGCGTTCCGGACACGGTGCCCGTCTACACCTGGAATCTGGCCGGATACCGGCTCGGCCACGCCCCGACCGGCGACGGAAACCGCCACACGTTCGGGGGTCTTTCCGACGCGGCGTTTCGCATGGTTCCGCTGCTGGAGGCGGGAGGAAGCGCTGACTGGCCGTGGTGAGCGCTGATTACGAATCCGGCACGTCTGGGGCCTTGGGCGCCGACGGGCATGGCGTAGGGCCTTCGCAGGGCGCATACTCGACTTAATGAAACAGTCAGCCCGGCGTCACCTGCCTTCCAGTCCCTTCAACCGCCCGGCCCAGGAGGCCCCACCGGTCGAATGCTTCGATGTGGGCGACAGGGTGTCGCACGACCAGTTCGGGCTCGGCAGGATCCTTGCTGTCGAGGGCGACAACGACGCAGTCCTCATCGACTTCTCGGGGCGACAGGGAAGGATCCTGAGCCCGTACTCCAAGTTGACCAAGCTCTGAGACGCGGAACGAGTACGAGCAGCGTCCGTCTTCTCCGGATCCGGGGCGCCTGAATCTCTTCAGGCGCCCCGGACTCCGTTGCCGCCCTCCGGAGAGGGCCCACGGCGGCTACAGGGACTTGGCGGCGGGCTTCACCATGCCCCGTACGGTGCGCGACTTCACGAACTCGCCCATCCCGGTCATCTCCCACTCGCCGGTGAACTGCTTGATGAGCTTGGCCATCATCACGCCGGTCTGCGGCTCGGCGCCGGTGAGGTCGAAGCGGACCAGCTCCTCGCCGGACGCGTCGTCGATCAGCCGGCAGTAGGCCTTGGCCACCTCGTTGAACTTCTGGCCGGTGAACGAGTTCACCGTGAAGACCAGGCCGGTCGCCTCGGCGGGGATCCGGCCGAGGTCCACCATGATCACCTCGTCGTCGCCCGCGCCCTCACCGGTGAGGTTGTCGCCGGAGTGCTTGATCGCCCCGTTCAGGATGGTCAGCTTGCCGAAGTAGCAGCTGTCCAGGTGGTTGCGGTTGGGGCCGTAGGCGATCACCGACGCGTCCAGGTCGATGTCCTTGCCGCGGAACGCGGGCTCCCAGCCCAGGCCCATCCTGACCCGCGAGAGCAGCGGTGCGCCGCCCTTGACGAGGGACACGGTCTGGTTCTTCTGGAGGTTGACCCGGCCCTTGTCCAGGTTGATCTTCCCGGAGCCCGCGGGCGCGGCGGGGGCCGCCGGGGGAGCGGGCGGGGCGACCCGCGGGTCGACAGGGGCGGCGACCGGAGCGACCGGGGCGGCGGCGACCGGGGCGGGGGCCGTCGGAGCCGGAGGGGCGACCGGGGCCGCGGGCTCCTCGACCGATACGCCGAAGTCCGTGGCGATCCCGGCCAGCCCGTTCGCATACCCCTGGCCGACCGCGCGGGCCTTCCAGGCCCCGTTGCGCAGGTAGATCTCGATGACCACGAGCGCCGTCTCGGCGCCCAGCTGCGGCGGGGTGAAGGTGGCGAGCGTGCTGCCGTCGTCCGCGTTGCGCACGGTGGCGGTGGGCTCGACGCCCTGGAAGGTCTGGCCCGCGGCGTCGGGGCTCGCGGTGACGACGATCTTCTCGATGCCCGGCGGGACGGCCGAGGTGTCCACCACGATCGCGTCGGGCGCGGAGCCCCCGCCGGAGCGGTAGGTCACGCCGGAGCCCGAGGGCTGGTTGTAGAAGATGAAGTCGTCGTCGGAGCGCACCTTGCCGTCGGCGGTGAGCAGCAGGCCCGAGACGTCGAGCCGCACCGGAGCGGCGACGTCCACCGCCACGCGGGCGGCGGAGAGAGGGATGTTCGAGCCGGGGGTCATTGCGGTCATGCACGGGGTAACGAACGACCCGGCTTTGCCGTTCCCTTACCTTCGGCCGTCCGGAGCATGGTCGTCGGAGGGCTCTCAGCGGCGGTTGCGCGGGTGGTCGCGGGCGGTGCGCTCGTTGCCGTGCTTGTAGGCACCGGTCCAGCGCGCCATCACCAACTGGGCGTCGCCCGAGCCCACCTCGGCCAGGAACTTCTCCGCCCGGCCGCCGCGCAGGGTGCCCGCGGGGCGGCCGTTGTGGGTGATGGTGACGCTCTGGTCGCCGTGCTGTTCGTACTGGAATCCGGAAGGTCTCGGCATGGCCCGTATCCTGCCCGCCCCGCCGCGCCCCGTCGCCCGGATTTCCGCCGCCCGGCCCCCGCTGTCGCCGCCCGGGCGGCTCAGTGCGGCCAGATCGGCGGGTCGGTCGCGAAGTGGCCGCCCACACGGGCGTGCGCCGGGTTGTCCGGGTCCAGCTCGCCCTGCTCGGCGACGAGCTTCGCCGCGTACGGCTCCGAATCGTCCCTAGGCCGGTAGCCCAGCGCCCGCGCCGGTGCCAGGTCCCACCACAGGCGGGTGTTGGCGGAGGATCCGTAGACGACGGTGTGCCCCACGTCCTCGGCGGTGAGGGCCGCGTGGAACAGCCGTGCCCCGTCGCCGGGGCTCATCCAGACCGACAGCATCCGCACCGAGGTGGGTTCGGGGAAGCAGGACCCGATGCGCACCGAGACCGTCTCCAGCCCGTACCGGTCCCAGTAGAGCTGGGCCAGGTCCTCGCCGAAGCACTTGGAGAGCCCGTAGAAGGTGTCGGGGCGGCGCGGGGCGTTCAGGGGGATCGGCGGATCGCCCGGAGCCGGGCGCGGGGTGTGACCGATGACGTGGTTGGAGGAGGCGGACACGATGCGCCGGACGCCCTCCTCGCGGGCGGCCTCGTAGAGCTGGTGCGTGCCCTGGACGTTGGCGCGGAGGATCTTGTCGAACGTGGACTCCAGTGAGATGCCCGCCAGGTGGATGACCGCGTCCACCCCGCGCACGGCCTCGCGCAGCGCCTCCCGGTCGTTCAGGTCGGCGGTGATCGCCTCGGGCGCGCCCTCCACCGGGACCAGGTCGAAGAGCCGCAGGTCGTATCCGTACGCGGGCAACAGCCCCCGCATCAGGGTGCCGAGGCCGCCTGCGGCGCCGGTGAGCAGGACGGTACGGGGAGCGGTCATACGGGGGTCTCCTCGGGGGCGTACGCGGGCGCTGTGCGCAATCCTGGCTGGCATTCACATGCGTGGACAAGCTAAGGAGGTGAGATGAGGCGCGTCAAGAGCTCGCGTCCGCCTTGACCTGCCATCGGAGGCTGCCTTAGCGTTGCAGTGTTCAGAAATATGGACACCGATCAGAATTGTGCACGCCTGAATCTGCTCAGGGAGCGCCCGTGACCTCAGCCCCCCTTGCCGCCCGGCTCAGCGAAGTCGCCGGGCCGCTCTTCTTCCCCGTGACCGCGTTCGGGCCGGACGGCGCCGTCGACCTCGCCGTCTTCCGCGCCCATGTGCGCGCGGGGATCGACGCCGGAGCCGCCGCGGTCTTCGCCTGCTGCGGTACGGGCGAGTTCCACGCGCTGACCCCCGAGGAGTTCCGCCTCGCGGTCGCCGCCGCCGTCGAGGAGACGGCCGGACAGGTCCCCGTCCTCGCGGGGGCCGGCTACGGCACGGCGCTCGCCGTCCAGTACGCGCGGGCCGCCGAGGAGGCCGGTGCGGACGGACTCCTCGCCATGCCGCCCTACCTCGTCGTCGCCGACCAGGAAGGGCTGCTGAACCACTACGCGGCGCTCGCCGCGGCCACCGGCCTGGAGACGATCGTCTACCAGCGCGACAACGCGATCTTCACCCCCGAGACGGTCGTCGCCCTGGCCCGCACCCCCGGCATCATCGGGCTCAAGGACGGCCACGGCGACCTCGACCTCATGCAGCGCATCGTCAGCGCGGTCCGCACCCACCGGCCCGACGGCGGCTTCCTCTACTTCAACGGACTGCCCACCGCCGAACTCACCGGCCCCGCCTACCGGGGCATCGGCGTCACCCTCTACTCCTCCGCCGTCTTCGCCTTCGCCCCGGACATCGCCCTCGCCTTCTACCGGGCCCTGGACTCCGGGGACGACGCGCTGGTCGACGGACTGCTCGACCACTTCTACCGGCCGCTCGTCGAACTGCGCGCCAAGGGCCGCGGGTACGCCGTCTCCCTGGTCAAGGCCGGTGTCCGGCTCCAGGGCCTGGACGTCGGCGAGGTACGCACCCCGCTCACCGAACCGCCCGCCGCGCACGTCAAGGACCTCATCGAGATCATCGCGAGCGGCCGTGCCCTGCTGGAGGAGCGCGCATCCCAGGAGCACGCGGCCCAGGAACAAGCCTCCCAGGCGGGCCGGGCGGGGGACCGGGCGTGAAGGCGGGCGCGTTCCTCTACCCGTGGGACGTCGTCGGGGACCCGGACGCCGCCGCCCGGATCGCGGACCTCGGCGTCCGGCAGGTCACCCTGGCCTCCGCCTACCACTCGACCCGGGCCCTGACCCCCCGCCACCCCGGCCACCGCGTCGTCACCGCCGAGCACGCCGCCGTCCTCTATCCGCCGGACCCGGACCGCTGGGCGGGCCGGGTCCTCGCCCCGTACCGCCAGAGCTGGACGGCCGGCGACGATCCGTACGGGGAGGCCGCGGGCGCGCTGGCCGCCGCCGGTATGGAGGTGCACAGCTGGGTGGTCCTCGCCCACAGCTCGCGGCTCGGCGCGGAGCACCCGGACACCTCGGTGGTCAACGCCTACGGGGACCGCTACCCCTGGGCCCCCTGCATCGCCCGCCCCGCCGTGCGCGCGTACCTCGTGGACCTCGCCGCGGAGGCCGCCGCCCGGCCCGGCACACACGGGACCGAGCTGGAGTCCTGCGGCTGGTACGGCTTCGCCCATCTGCACGCCCACGACAAGGTCGCCGGCGTGGGCCTCGGCGAGGCTGCGCAGTACCTGATGTCGCTGTGCTTCTGCCCGGTGTGCCGCGAGGGGTACGGGGAGGCGGGCGCCGACCCCGGCGACCTGTCCGCCGCCGTCCGCCGTGCCCTGGCGCCGGCCTGGTCCGGCGCGGGCTCCCCGGAGTCAGGCCGGCACGGCATCGGGAAGCTGCTCGGACCCGAGCTCGCGGACGCCACGCTGCGGTGGCGCGGCCGGGTCGCCCGCACGTTCCAGGAGGCGGCCGTCGCGGCGGTACGGGACGCGGCCCCGCCCGGCTTCCAGGTGCTGCTGCACGCCGACCCCGTCCCGTACCGCACCGGGGCCAACGTCGGCGTCGACGCGGACCACATCCTGACCGTGGCCGACGGCGTGGTGCTGCCCTGCACCGGACCCGACAGCGCCCGGGAAGCGGTCCTCGGGCCGTTCGCCGGCCGGGGCGGAGTACGCGCCGCCAACTTCGGGATCGTCACCGGGATGGGCGGCAGTCCACGCACCCTGGAGCGCGACGCGGCCCACGCCGCGTCGCTCGGCGCGGACCAACTGCGCCTGTACCACGCGGGACTCGCCTCGGGCCCGGACCTGGAGGCGGTCGCCGCGGCACTCTCACGGCTGGGGTGACGCGGGGCCGGACTCCCCTGCGGGGCGGGACGGCGACGCGGGGGTGGATGTCGACGCGGGGCCGGACGGCGACGCGGGGGCGGTGTGGCGCCGTGCCGTCCCCGCCGCCAGCAGCGCCGCGGCCAGCAACCCCGCCGCCCCGCCGACCGCCGTCAGCACCCGCACGTCCACCACCGCGACGAGCCCCGCCCCCACCGCCAGGGCCACCGCGTTGGGCGCCGTCATCAGCGAGCCTGCCGTCGCCGCCGTCCGCGCCAGCACCGCGTCCGGCGTCTCCCGCTGCACCGCGGTCATCGTCGCGATCAGCACGCACGGCAGGCCGAACCCGATCGCCGCGCTCGCCGCCAGGGCCACCCCGTCGTGCGGCAGCGTCCGCGCGCCCACCGCCAGCGCGAACAACGCCATCCCGCCCGCCGCGAACACCCGCTCCGGCAGCCGGCGCAGCAGCGGCCCCACCAGCAGCCCCACCGCCACGGAACCGGCGCCCTGCACCGCGTACAGGACCCCCGCGTACTCCGGCGCCCGGCCGAGCACGTCATCGACGTAAGCGAACGTCACGGCCCCGTTCACCCCTGCCAGCAGCATCGTCGCCGCCCCCGCCGCCACCAGCGGGCGCAGCACGGCCGAGGCGTGTATCCGCCGCAGCCCGGCGAGGAGTTCACCGCGCCACGCCCCCGCCGGGGGCCGCGGAGTCTCCCGTACCCGGAGCCGGGCGAAGATCAGGGCGGCCAGGGCGCACGTCGCCGCGTCCAGCAGCGCCACGGCCGGGCCGCCGAACCGCGCGTACAGCCCGGCGCCCGCCAGCGGGGCGACCAGCTTCATGCCCTCGTTGGCCGTCATCCGCAGCCCGTTGAAGTCCGCCAGCAGCGAGGCGTGCACGGTCCCCGCGACGAGCGCCGACTCCGCCGCGTCGAGCAGGACGCCGCTCGCCCCGTAGAGGACCAGCACCACGAAGACCAGCCAGACGGTGCGGCCCGAGTCCACCAGCACCAGCGTGGCCAGCAGAGCGGCCATCGCCAGGTTGACCCGGACCAGCAGCTTCTTCCGGTCCATCCGGTCCGCGAGCGCGCCGAGCGCGGGCCCGGCCAGCACCGGGGCCCACATCGCGCACACCGTCAGCGCCGCCAGACTGTTCGACCCGGTCAGCGACTTGACCCAGATCCCCGCCGTGAGCCACATCGCGGACGTACCGAACCCGGAGACGACCACCCCCGCCAGATACCGCCCCGCCGTCGGGTCCCGCAGGACCCGCACCACCGCCGGACCGCCCATGCCGCCTCGCCCTCCGCCTCGTGCTCCGCAACCCGTCCGTGCGGACCGTGCGGCTCATGCTGCGGAGTAAGGCGGTGCGGCGGCATCGGGCGGATGCCTTAGGTCGTGTCCGCAAAGTCTCGTCTGGCCCACGACGCCTGGCACGCACTCTCGCGGCGTTGCCGAAATGCCCGAGTAGCTCCGCTACTAGGACA
>NZ_JBIVUV010000037.1:0-36740 GCF_044768525.1 Streptomyces sp. NPDC091287 | reverse complement strand
GTGGTGTGGAGCCTAGACACCTCCACCACACCGGAGGTCTTCGCCATGATCAAGCCCGATCGGCGTTAACAACGCTCGTGATCAATACACCTAGGTCGTGTCCGCAAAGTCTCGTCTGGCCCACGGGGCGGACGACGATACTTTGCGGACACTCCCTAGCCGAGCGGGTGCATCCAGCCGTGGGTGTCCTCGACGACACCGCGCTGGATGTCGAGAAGACGGTCCCGGAGCTTCATGGTGACCTCGCCGGGCTCGCCGTCGCTCTGGGTCCACTCGCCGCCCTCGGACTTCACCAGGCCGACGGGGGTGATGACGGCGGCCGTGCCGCAGGCGAAGACCTCGACGAGGGTGCCCTTGGCGGTGTCGTCGCGCCACTGGTCGATGGAGATCCGGCCCTCCTCGGAGCCGTAACCGAGGTCGCGGGCGACCTTGAGGAGGGAGTCGCGGGTGACGCCGGCGAGCAGCGAGCCCGTGAGGGTCGGGGTGACGATCTTCTTCGAGCCGTCCTCCTGGGCGTACACGAAGTAGAGGTTCATGCCGCCGAGCTCCTCGACCCACTTGTGCTCGACCGCGTCGAGGTAGGCGACCTGGGCGCAGCCATGTGCGGCGGCCTCGGCCTGGGCGAGCAGGGAGGCGGCGTAGTTGCCGCCGGTCTTGGCGTCGCCCATGCCGCCGGGGACGGCGCGGACGCGGTTCTCCGAGAGCCAGATGGAGACCGGCTTCACACCGCCGGGGAAGTAGGCGCCGGCGGGCGAGGCGATGACCAGGAAGAGGTACTCGTTGGCCGGCTTCACGCCGAGGCCGACCTCGGTGGCGATCATGAAGGGGCGCAGGTAGAGGGAGTCCTCGCCGCCGTGGGCCGGGACCCACGCCTTGTCCTGCTGCACCAGCGCGTCGCACGCCTCGATGAACGTCTCGACGGGCAGCTCGGGCATGGCCAGGCGCGCGGCCGAGCGCTGGAAGCGGCGGGCGTTGGCGTCGGGGCGGAAGGAGGCGACCGTGCCGTCGGGCTGGCGGTAGGCCTTGAGGCCCTCGAAGATCTCCTGCGCGTAGTGCAGGGTCATGTTGGCCGGGTCCATCGACAGCGGGCCGTAGGGGACCAGCTGGGCGTCGTGCCAGCCCCGGCCCTCGGTCCAGCGGATGGTCACCATGTGATCGGTGAAGTGCCGGCCGAATCCGGGGTTGGCCAGGATCGCCTCGCGCTCCGCGTCGGACAGCGGGTTCGAGGAGGGCTTGAGCTCGATCGTGGGCGTCGTCATGAGTGCGTGTCCTTCACCGGTCTTGTGTGTGATGGACCGCGCTCACGCCTGTTCGTGCCCGACGCTTTTCGGTCAGGTCCTAGGACGTCCGAGCTTCACCGCGAGCCACGGCCCCGCGTTCGATTATCACTTGCGGGGGGCCGTGCACGAAATGGTGTGAATGCGGTCCAGGGGTCGATGGTGGCACCCGGGGGCCGCACAGGTGAAGCCGCCGGGCGCTGAGTGCGACCCGGCGGCTTCGAAGTGGAGTCGTCGGGTCAGCCCGCTACGCGTACCGCGAGGGCGTCGCCGATCTCGTCGGTCGTACGCGCACCCGATCCGTCGCGCTCCGCGAGGTCGGCGGAGACGGCGTCCTCGATGCGCGCGGCCTCGGTCTCGTAGCCGAGGTGGCGCAGCAGGAGGGCGACGGAGAGGACCGTGGCGGTCGGGTCGGCCTTGCCCTGCCCCGCGATGTCGGGGGCGGAGCCGTGGACCGGCTCGAACATCGACGGGAACGCGCCCGTCGGGTTGATGTTGCCGGAGGCGGCCAGGCCGATACCGCCGGAGACGGCGGCGGCGAGGTCGGTCAGGATGTCGCCGAAGAGGTTGTCGGTGACGATGACGTCGAAGCGCTCCGGCTGGGTGACGAAGAAGATCGTCGCGGCGTCGACGTGCAGATAGTCGGTGCTGACCTGCGGATACTCGGCGGCGACCCGGTCGAAGGTGTTCTTCCACAGGTGACCGGCGTAGACGAGGACGTTGTTCTTGTGGACCAGCGTCAGCTTCTTGCGGGGGCGGGCCGCCGCACGCTCGAAGGCGTCCCGGACCACGCGCTCGACGCCGTACGCCGTGTTGAGGCTGACCTCGGTGGCGACCTCGGCGGGGGTGCCGGTGCGCAGCGAGCCGCCGTTGCCGGTGTACGGGCCCTCGGTGCCCTCGCGGACGACGACGAAGTCGATGTCGGGGCGGCCGGCGAGCGGGGTCGCGGTGTTCGGGAAGAGCTTGGAGGGCCGCAGGTTGATGAAGTGGTCGAACGCGAAACGCAGCTTCAGCAGCAGCCCGCGCTCCAGGACGCCGGACGGCACGGACGGGTCACCGATCGCGCCGAGGAGGATGGCGTCGTGGTTCTTGAGGGCTTCCAGCTCCGCGTCCGGGAGGGTGTCGCCGGTGCGGTGCCAGCGCTGGGCGCCGAGGTCGTACTCCTTGGTCTCCAGCTTCACATCCTGCGGGAGGACAGCGTTGAGGACCTTGAGGCCCTGGGCCACGACTTCCTGGCCGATTCCGTCACCGGGGATCACTGCGAGATCGATGCTGCGAGACATGCCGGAAGCCTAACGGTGCGTCCCACCCCATGACATCCGGCGTCCACCATACGGACGGGGCACAAGGGTGTTCGGGGTGGGGTCGAGTGGTACGCGGGCGGCTCAGTGGCCGGTCGAGCCGCCGTTGTCGCGGCGGTCCAGGGCGCGCTGGAGAGCGGCGGCGGCGTTCTTGCGGTCCGACTCGGACTGGCGGGGAGCGTGACGGACGCGACGGGCAGTGGTGGTGGCCATGATGGATCGACTCCTTGAGATCGCAGGGATGCCGGGGGCGGGCCGCACAGCGCGGTGCGGCGCCGAGGCCGGGCCGGGATCGGATTTCGAGGTGCCGGAAGGAGCGGGGAGCGTACGCCGCAGGGGGTTACCTGCTTCGGGGCGTGCACCCACAACCGCCACAGTCGCTCGATCGAGCGAATCGTTCGGCTCCTACCAAGTTAGGACAGTCGGGCCGTCCTGTCTCCACAGTTACTCGGACTTCCTACTATCTGAGACGGTCATCTGATCGGAGCAGGTCATCGGGCCGGAAGGGTCACCTGCTCACAGCAGGTCGCCCTCCCGCCAGTCGAACTGGAGCGGGTGGCCGGGCTCGGGCAGGGGGCGTCCGGCCGCCGGTCGGACGTAGGTGGTGCCCTCCTCCTCGGGCAGCGGGACGGGGCCGGCCGGGCCGAGGGCGGCGAGTCTGCCGGGCCACACCTGCCAGCCGCGCGCGGCGTAGAGCGCGGCGCCGGCGTCGGAGGCGGACAGGGCCCCGAAGTCGTAGGCCGTGTCGACGACGTGCTCCAGGGCGGCCATCACGCGGTGGCCGAGGCCTTCGCGGCGGTGGTCGGCGCGGACGGCGACGGCTTCGACGTATCCGGCTCGGTAGGAACGGTCCGCGTGCAGAACCCGGCGCTGGACGACGCTGCCGTGGGCGATCGGGCGGTCGTCCGCGTCGCACAGCAGGGCGTGGACGCCGCCGAGGGAGTGCTCCCAGTCCTCGTCGCTGAAATTGCCGTCGAAGGCGGTGTCGAGCAGCTCGCGGATCCGGTCCCGTTCAACGGCGGTGAGCTCATGGGTGTGGGCGATGCGCGGTGCGGGAGAGCGGTCCATGGCCTCAAGCCTGCCAGCCGCCCCGACCCGCGTGACACCGAATATCGCCGCCGCGCACAGGCCCGCCCGGACCGGGGGTGCGCGGGGTCCGGGCGGGCGGGGTCAGGCAGCGCCGGTGCGGTGAGGCCAGCGGCGGCGGTGCGGTGAGGCCAGCGGCGCCGGTGCGGTGAGGCCAGCGGTGGCGGTGGCGGCTCAGTACACCGTCACGCCGTACGCGGAGAGCGCCTCGGTGACCGGCTGGTGGATGGCCGAGCCCGCGGTGCCCGAGCAGCCGGAGCTGCCGGAGTGGATGCCGAGGGCGACGGAGCCGGCGAAGTGCGCGCCGCCGCTGTCGCCGCCGGCCGAGCAGGCGGTGGTGCGGACCATGTTGTAGACGGGCCCGTCGCCGTAGTTGACGGTGACGTTGACGGCGGTGACAGTGCCGGAGGTCACCTTCGTCGTGGATCCGCTCTTCTTGATCGCCTGGCCGACGACGGCGTTGGCGGCGGAGGAGATGTCCTGGGTGGAGCCGTTGTAGAGGTCGACGGTCCCGGCGGGCGACGAACCGTTTGTGTAGCGGACGATGCCGTAGTCGTTGGTCGGGAAGCTGGTGCCCTCCCGGACACCGACGACCGAACCGCCGGAGCTGGCCGACCAGTTGGCGGAGATGTTGGTGCAGTGTCCGGCGGTCACGAAGTAGCGGGCCCCGCCCTTGGTGACGTTGAAGGCCGCCGAGCAGCGGCTGCCGCCGCCGTAGATCGCTCCGCCGCCCAGCACCTCGCGGTGGAAGACCCCCGGTACGCGCTTGATGTCGACCGCGCCGTCGAGCCGTTCCGCGACGGCTTCGAGGCGGGCCATGTCCCGTGCGGAGACGGAGGAGTCGGCCTCGACGGCGACCCGGTTGGTGCGCGGGTCGACGCCCCAGGAGGTGCCGGTGATCTTGGCCTCGGCCTCCAGGGTCTCCATCACGGCGTCCAGCTGGGCGGCGCTGCGGGCCACCCGGCGGACGGTGGCCCCGGCGGCGCGGGCCTGCTCCTCGGCCCGGTCGGTGGTGACGGTGACGACCAGGTTCCCGGTCTTCGCGTCGAGGTAGGTGCCGGCGGTGGCGGCCCCGAGCTGCCGTTCGACGGCGGCGTCGAGCGCGTACGCGGACGGGGCGGGGATCGCCGAGGGGGCGGGCGCCGGGGTGTCGGCGGCGGTGGAGGGGGCGGCTCCGAGTCCGAGGGCGCCGGCGACGAGCAGCAGGGAAACGCCGAGGCGCGCGCGGGAGTTGCGTCTCATGGGGGAGCTCCTTCTGGGGTGACGTGTGGGGACGTACCGAGAAGGAATTTGACATGCTCATTACCTAGTCCACAAGACCGCGTGCCCGGGGCGCCGGAGGACGGACAGCCGGTCCCGGTCAGCGGACACTGACCGGGACCGGTCCCGCGCCTGTCCGAAGCCCCGCTTCCCCCGGGCCTCCCCCACCGCGCACACTGCGGCCATGTCCGACACGACGCCCACGCCCCGGCAGTGGTCGCCCATCCATGGCGACCCGTACCGTCCCGCGCCCTACCGCCCCGAGCGGATCGCCCCCAAGGAGTCGCTCGCCCGCGCCGCCCGGCTGCGGGAGCGCATGGACGAGCGCAGGACCGTCCGCGCCTTCTCCCCCGACCCGGTCCCCGAGCAGGTGGTGCGCGACGCCATCGCGTGCGCGGCCACCGCCCCCTCCGGCGCGCACCAGCAGCCGTGGACCTTCGCCCTGGTCAAGGACCCCGAGGTCCGCCGCCGGATCCGGGAGGCCGCCGAGCACGAGGAGAAGGTGAGCTACGACGGGCGGCTCGGCGAGGAGTGGCTGGCGGCGCTGCGCCCGCTGGGCACGGACGCGGTGAAGGCCCATATGACGGACGCGCCCGCCCTGATCGTGGTGTTCCAGCAGCGCTACTGGCTGGGCGAGGACGGCACGAAGCGCAAGCACTACTACGGGGACGAGTCGGTCGGGATCGCGGTGGGCATGCTGCTCACCGCCCTGCACCTGTCCGGTCTCGCCGCGCTGATCCACACCCCGAGCCCGATGCGCTTCCTCGGCGAGGTCCTGAACCGGCCCGAGAACGAGAAGGCGTTCGCGGTGATCCCCGTCGGCTATCCCGCCGACGACTGCGAGGTCCCCGACCTGGTGCGCAAGTCGCTGGACCAGGTGCTGGTGGAGATCTGAGAGCCCGCCTCACAACGGGGCCACCCCCGTACACATGGAAACCGCCCCCCGGCCGGCAGGGGGGCCGGTCGGGGGGCGGTGCTCTGTGAGGGTCTTCCGTCGCCGGGAGACCCCGGGTCCGGGGCGCCGTGCTGCGGCGCCCCGGGGGCGTCAGCCCTGGTGGGGGTAGGTGTAGTCGGTCGGCGGGACCAGCGTCTCCTTGATGGCCCGGGTCAGGGTCCAGCGCTGGAGGTTCTGCGGGGCGCCCGCCTTGTCGCAGGTGCCGGAGGCACGGCCGCCGCCGAAGGGCTGCTGGCCGACGACGGCGCCGGTCGACTTGTCGTTGATGTAGAAGTTGCCCGCGGCGTAGCGGAGCTTGTCCATCGTGTACGCGGCGGCCGCACGGTCGCCCGAGATGACCGAGCCGGTCAGTGCGTAGTCGGAGACCGACTCCATCTGCTCCAGCATGGCGTCGTACTTCTCGTCCTCGTAGACGTGGATCGCGAGGATCGGGCCGAAGTACTCGGTCGTGAAGACCTCGCTCTCGGCGTCGGAGCACTCGATGACCGTCGGGCGGACGAAGTAGCCCACCGAGTCGTCGTAGGTGCCGCCCGCGACGATGGTGCACGCCGGGTCGGACTTCGCACGGTCGATCGCGGCCTTGTTCTTGGCGAACGAGCGCTCGTCGATGACGGCTCCGATGAAGTTCGTCAGGTCGGTGACGTCACCCATCGTGATCGAGTCGACCTCGGCCGCGAACTCCTCCTTGAAACCGGAGTTCCAGATGGAGGCCGGCACGTACGCCCGCGAGGACGCCGAGCACTTCTGGCCCTGGAACTCGAAGGAGCCGCGGGTCAGCGCGGTCTTCAGGACGGCGCGGTCGGCGCTGGGGTGCGCGACGACGAAGTCCTTGCCGCCGGTCTCGCCGACGAGCCGCGGGTAGGTGCGGTACTTGGCGATGTTGTTGCCGACCGTCTTCCACAGGTGCTGGAAGGTGGGGGTCGAGCCGGTGA
Source organism: Streptomyces sp. NPDC091287 (assembly GCF_044768525.1). Lineage (NCBI taxonomy): Bacteria > Bacillati > Actinomycetota > Actinomycetes > Kitasatosporales > Streptomycetaceae > Streptomyces > Streptomyces sp. NPDC091287. Next base: position 29,929 of record NZ_JBIVUV010000037.1, on the reverse strand, counting down.
AGTGGATGCCGGCCAGGTCGCGGTGGTTCAGCGCCACCTCGGAGACGGCGATGCCGTCGCCGGTGACCAGGTTGATGACGCCCTTGGGCAGCCCGGCCTCCTCCAGGAGCTGCATCAGCAGCACGGCGGCGTGGGTCTGGGTCGGGGACGGCTTCCACACCACGACGTTGCCCATGAGGGCGGGGGCGGTGGGGAGGTTGCCCGCGATGGCCGTGAAGTTGAACGGCGTGATCGCGTAGACGAAGCCCTCCAGCGGGCGGTGGTCCATGCGGTTCCACACGCCCGGGGAGTTCGCCGGGGGCTGCTCGGCGAGGATCTGGCGCGCGTAGTGCACGTTGAAGCGCCAGAAGTCGATGAGCTCGCAGGGGGTGTCGATCTCGGCCTGCTGGGCGGTCTTGGACTGGCCGAGCATGGTGGAGGCGGCCAGCGTCTCGCGCCAGGGGCCGGCCAGCAGCTCCGCGGCGCGCAGGATGATCGCCGCGCGGTCGTCGAAGGCCATGGCGCGCCAGGCCGGAGCGGCGGCGAGGGCCGCGTCGATGGCGTCCTGGGCGTCCTGCTCGGTGGCGCCGGCGAAGGTGCCGATGACGGCCTGGTGGTTGTGCGGCTGTACGACGTTCACCCGCTCGCCGCCGCCCATCCGCTTCTCGCCGCCGATGGTCATCGGCAGGTCGATCGGGTTGTCGGCGAGCTCCTTGAGCTTCACCTCCAGGCGGGCGCGCTCCGGGGAGCCCGGGGCGTAGGAGTGAACCGGCTCGTTGACCGGCGCGGGGACCTGGGTGACGGCGTCCATGGTTGCCTTGTCTCCTTGGTGTCGGCGGGGGTGGGTGGGTCGGCCGTGGCCGGTTCAGCCCCGGGTCGGGGCCGGGCGCTCAGTGCCTGTCGGGTGACCTTCGACCGGAAAGCGGACGCGGCATGGTGCGTGCGATTCCAAGGCGCCGGAATGTCCTCGTAGCGGAGCTACTAGGTTATTTCGGCAACGCCGGAAGCGTGCGTGCCAGGGCGTGGCCGCCCGGTCAGAGGTCACCCGACAGGCGCTCAGCCCTTGGTGAGGATCGAGCGGCCGAAGAACAGCAGGTTGGCCGGCTTCTCCGCGAGGCGGCGCATGAAGTATCCGTACCAGTCGGTGCCGTACGCCGTGTAGACGCGCATCCGGTGGCCCTCGGCCGCGAGCCGGACGTGCTCGTCGCTGCGGATGCCGTACAGCATCTGGAACTCGTACTCATCCAGTTTGCGCCCGGCCTGGCGGCCCAGCTCCTGGGCGATGGCGATGAGACGGGGATCGTGGGACCCGATCATCGGGTAGCCCTCGCCCTCCATCAGGATCCGGGTGATGCGGACGTACGCCTTGTCGATCTCGGCCTTGTCCTGGTACGCGACGGAGGCGGGCTCCTTGTAGGCGCCCTTCACGATGCGTACGCGGCTGCCCGCGGCGGCGAGCCTGCGGGCGTCGTCCTCGGTGCGGAACAGGTAGGACTGGATGACGCAGCCGGTCTCCGGGAAGTCCTTCCGGAGCTCCTCGTGGATGGCGAACATCGAGTCGAGGGTGGTGTGGTCCTCGGCGTCCAGCGTGACCGTGGTGCCGATGGCAGCCGCCGCCTCGACGACCGGGCGCACGTTGGCGAGGGCCAGCTCGTGGCCGTTCTCCAGCGCCTGGCCGAACATGGACAGCTTCACGGACATCTCGGCGCGGGTCCCCAGGCCGAGGTCCTTCAGGCGCTCGATGAGCTCCAGGTACGCGTCGCGGGCGGCCTCGGCCTGCGCGGGGGTGGTGATGTCCTCGCCGACGACGTCGAGCGTGACCTCCAGGCCCTTGTCCGCGGCGTCCTCCACGATCGGCACGACCTGGTCGACGGTCTCCCCGGCGATGAAGCGGTCGACGACCTGCTTGGTGCCGGGCGCGGCCGAGACGAACCGGCGCATCTTGTCGCTGCGCGATGCGGCGAGAATCACGGGACCCAGCACGGGGCACCTCCACGAATATACGGACGAAGGGCCGTAACGGCACGAACGTGAACGGACCGGTACGGCACGGATAACCACTGTGAAATCTAGGTACCCCGTGCAGGCTGTGCCATCGACACCTGTCACGCATCCGTGGCCGCCATCTCAGACATCTGTCTGAAGAAGGGCGGGAAGGGGTGCAGAATGGCGGAGTGACAGGCGATTACCAGGAACTGGTCGACGAGATCTCGGCCCTCCTCGACGCCCCGGCCACCCTGGAGAACCGGGATTTCGGCCTGGTCGCCTTCGGAGCCCACGACAGCGACGACGACTCCGCGATGGACCCGGTCCGCACCCGCTCGATCCTGACCCGGCGCTCCACACCCGCCGTGCGCGCCTGGTTCGAGGGGTTCGGCATCACCCGGGCGACCGGGCCCGTCCGGATTCCCGCCGCCCCCGAGGCAGGGGTGTTCCGGGACCGCATCTGCCTTCCCGTACGCCATCGGGGTGTCGTTCTCGGTTACGTCTGGCTCCTCGACGCCGACCCCGGCCCGACCGACGAGCAGCTGGCCGCCGCGATGGAGGTCGCCGCCCGGATCGGGGCGCTGCTCTCCGACGAGGCGCGGGCGGGCGCCGACCTGTCGCGGGAGTTCGGCGCGGTGCTCACGGCGGGCCCCGGCCGGCAGCGCGACACCGCCGTCGCCGCGCTGGGCGAGGCCCTGGGGCCGGACGCGGAGGGGCTGCACACGGTGGTCTGCGTGACCCCGTGGGCGGACGAGACGCCCTCGGTACGGGGGGTGGGCTCGGCGGCCGCCCTGGCGACGGTCGCCGCGCCGGGGGGAGCCGGGCCGCTGTCGCTGGCCGCGCTCGTCCGGCTGCGCGCGCCGGACCGCCTCGACCCGGCCCTGAGCGCCGCGGACCGGCTGCGCACCGATGCCGGCCCGGCCGCCACCGGGGGGATCGCCACGCCGCGCCGGGGCCTGGACGAGCTGACGGTCTCCTGGCGGGAGGCCACGGCGGCGGCCCGCGCGGCACGGGCCGAGACCCGCCTCGGCCCGGTCGCCCGATGGGCGGCGATCGGCCCGTACCGTCTGCTGACCGCCCTCCCGGGCACCGGCGACGCCCCCGGGGACCCGGTGGTCGCCCCGCTGCTGACCTCGCCGCACCGGGAGCTGGCGCACACCGCCGAGGTGTTCCTGGACTGCGCGGGCCAGGCGGGCCGGACGGCCGCCGCGCTGGGCATCCACCGCCAGACGCTGTACTACCGGCTCTCCCGGATCCAGCAGATCACCGGCCTCGACCTGAACGACGGCGAGGACCGGCTGCTGCTGCACATGGCGGTGAAGCGGGCCCGGCTGTAGGCGTGCTCGGCGTACTCCGCGGGCCCGGCCACAAGGGGGCGCCCGGCGGGCCCGTCACTTGCCGAAGCGGCGTTCCCGGTTCGCGTACGAGCGCAGGGCGCGCAGGAAGTCCACGTGCCGGAAGGCCGGCCAGTAGCAGTCCACCCAGTGCATCTCGGCGTAGGCGGACTGCCAGAGGAGGAAGCCGGACAGCCGCTGCTCCCCGGAGGTGCGGATGATGAAGTCGGTGTGGTCGGCGACGGGCGAGTAGAGGTGGCGGGAGATGTCGTCGATCCCGAACCGGGCGACCAGTTCGGCCGGGTCGCCGCCGGCCGCGATGTGCTCCTCGAACGCGCTCTTGACGGCGTCGACGATCTCGCGCCGGCCGCCGTAGCCGACCGCCACGTCCACCTTGAGGCCGCCGCGCCCGGCCGTGGCGGCGGTGGCCTCCTTGAACACCCGGGCGCTGGCGCCGGGCAGCGTGTCGAGCGAGCCGATCGCCCGGACCTCCCAGTCGCGGCCCTCGGCGGTAATGTCCCGGACGGTCTCCTCGATGACCTCGATCAGCGGGCCGAGCTCTTCGGCGGGGCGGCCCAGGTTGTCGTCGGAGAGCATGAAGAGGGTCACGTGCTCGATCCCGGCGGCCGTGCACCAGCCCAGGAACGTGGTGACCTTGGCACCGCCCGCCCGGTAGCCCTCCCGGACGTCCGTGTGCCCGGCCTTCCGGGCCCAGCGCCGGTTGCCGTCGACCATGATCCCGACGTGCTGGGGACGCGGCAGGCCCACCAGGGTGGCGGCGAGCCGGCGCTCGTACACCGCTTCGATCGGCCGTCGGAGGAACAGGGGAAGCAGCTTCATGGACCCACTCCATCACAGGACCGCCCGTGCCGGAGGACCCCGCCGTCGGCCCCGGACGCCTCCGGCGTGTTCCGGCCGGTCCTCACAACGGGCTGTCCCCGTCGGCCGGTTCGGTGATCGGACGGTCGCTGACCAGGGCGGCCAGCACCAGCGGCGCGTCGCCGTCGCTGTGCCCCACGGTCAGGGCGATCCACCGGCCGTCGGGGGCGAGGGGCCCCCAGACCACCAGGTCTCCGTACAGATCCTCGGCGAACAGCGCCTCGAACAACGGCTCCACGGACGCCCCGGCCTCCCGCCGCAGCAGCGCCACATGCAGCCGCACCGGCCGGTGCGGGCCCCAGCGGTCGCCCAACGCCCTTGCCAGCACAGCCAGATGGCCCTCGGCGGCCTCCACGGCACCGTTCCACTCGGGGGCGTACACACCGGTGAGGGAGGGGCCCTCCCAGAGCGGCACGATCCGGAAGCCCTCCCCGACGGTGACCGTCCACTCACCGGTGACCGGGTCGCCCTCGGCGGCGGTGGGGCCGGTCGCCGGTACGGGGGCGGCGAGGAGTCCGGTCACCTCCGCCGCCGCGCGCTCCGCGTCGAAGTCCTCGCCCGCCCGGGAGGTCACAGGACAGCTCGGTCCATCGGGCGGGGCAGCGGAGCCAACGCCCCCGCCTCACGCAGCCGCTGGTACACCCGCACCACGCCCGCGCTGTCGCCCGGGGCCGCGATGCTCAGCAACTCCCCGCCGCCGGGCAGGGGTTCACGGACCACCTCCAGGCCTGCGGGGACGAGGGCGGCGCGGGCCGGGGAGAGATAGCCGGTCCGGCCGACGACCGGGTCGCCGACGGAGTAGCCGGCGTCGTCCTCCAGCGCGTCCAGCACGTCGTCGTCGCTCACGTCGCCGAAGTCCGGTTCCCACACCCGGGCGACGAGCGACAGGAGCGCCTCCTCGGGGACCACGGCCTCGTCCGGGGCGTGCAGGATGATCGCGAGCGACTGGAGCAGGAACTCCGGCGCCCCGCCGGCCAGTCCGCTGACCTCCGCCTCCCAGCCGGGTGCCCCGGTGCCGACGAGCCGCAGCCCGGTGCCCGTGAGGTCCGACCAGTCGGCCGCGCTCTGGGCGGTGCGTACCGCGCCGAGCAGGACGTCCCCGTCGGGGGTGAACGCGGTGGCGGGGCCGTTCCCGTGGACCTGACTCCAGGCGTCGGCCGCCTGCGGGACCAGCTCGGCGAACCCGTCGAGGGTCCGCAGCCACCGGTCGGCAAGCGCCTCCGCCGGCTCCGGCCGGGGACCCCAGAAGCCCCGCACTACACGTCGCATGCCTGTCTCTCCTCCGTCGGCCGGCCCACAGCGCGCGGTCCCCCGGCCGGACGGCGGCCGGGATCCACGCGTGCAGGCTACTAGGGGGCGCGACGAAAGCACTGGCTGTGCGTGCGGGCCCGGCGGGGAGGAGGCCCGCCGCCGTCGCCCTGCCCCGCCGATAGAGTGACCGGCATGCGCGTAAAGATCATGACGGTCTCCGTCGGGGTGGTGTGCCTGTTGGCCACGGGGTGCGGGGGTGAGGGCGGTCAGGACGACGCGAAGCCTCAGCTCGCCGGGGACCTGCTTCCGCAGAAGGTGACGGAACCGGCCGGCGGCCGGGACCTCGAACCGTCCGCGTCGCCGGCCACGGACGCCTCCTTCGCCGAGAACGTCGCATACGAGCTGGAGGGCAAGACCCTCGGCATGGCCGGATCACCCGGCGAGACCGTCGGCACGTGTCCGGACGACCTGGGCTCGAAGCCCGGCACGACGGCCACCTGCACGGTCGCTTACGAAGGCCTTGAGGTGGAGTGGAACGTGACCATCGGGGAGAAGGGCTGGTCGGACAACGTGGTGGAGTACGAGGCGTCTCCCCGCCAGGGCGTCCTCACCCGTGACGGCCTGGCGCGCCTCATGTTCGGCAACAACTCCCAGCTCGACTACGCCTTGTGCAACGACATCCCGAAGGCGGTTCTGGTCCCGCTCGGCGAGACCACGTACAAGTGCGAAGAGGTCTTCAAGGGCAAGGAGCCGTTCGGCTTCAACCAGCCTGTCCGGGTCACCGACAGCGGCCCGCGCATTTACTGACGGCCGATCAGGCCGCGCCGACCGCCGATCGCCGACCGCCGACCGCGGCTCGCCGCTCGCCGACCGGAACACGGCGTCATCGGAGGAACAGCCGCCGAACGATCGGTCCGCGTCCTGAAGAGCGTGGGCCATCTGCGCGCCTGACGTGTGCCGCGGCCACGTGCCTACTCGTCGAACGCCCCCGGCTTCCTGCTGCTGTCATTGGGCTTCGTCGGGCTGTGGACCACCTTGACCGGCAGCCCTTCGTCCCGGAAGGCCTTGCGGGCGGCCTTGGCCACCTCCGGGTCGGAGAAGTGCCACTCCACGCTCCGGCCGCCGGACGCCTCCACCTGGGCGCGGGCCTCGGTGACGAACTTGTCCTTGCCCGAGGGGGTGAGGGTGCCGCTGTCGGACTTGGACAGATAGCTGCCGTAACCGTTCTTGGCCTCCAGGAACGTCTGCCGGGAGGAGTCCCAGCCGTCGTACTCCACCGCCGGCTTGCCCTCCCGCGGATGCGGCACGACGTACTCCTGGCCCCGGTTGGTACCGGTCACCTGCTCCTGGTAGCGCAGCCAGGACTCGTTCTTCCAGTTGGGCGCGGGGTTGCGGTCCCGGCTCGCCCAGTAGCCGTCGCCCGCGTCGGCGTCCCCGAGCGTACGGTCCTTGAGGTCGTCGGCCCAGGACGGCGGGTTGTAGTTGCGCGGGTCGGAGGTGTCGTTGCGCTGCGCCTCCGGGTACTTCTTCTTGTCCACCTCGGCCTTGCGCGCCCGCTCGGGCTCCTCCAGCCTCTTCTGCTCCAGGTGGGCGGCCCGCTCGGCTGCTCGTGCCTGGGCGGCGGCTGCCTTGGCCGCCTCGTCGCACCCGTCGTTCGCGAGGACGATCCGGGCCGGGGAGCCGCCCGCCAGCACTCCGGTGCCCGAGCCCGGGACACCGGTGGCCCCGCCCCCGCCGTACGGCACGCGCGGCGGGCCGGAGGCGATGGCGCAGCCGGTCCGGCGGGCCGCGTCCTCGGCGGTGTCCGCCGCGTCGTCGGCCTCCTTCGCCGCCTTCCGTACGCCGTCGAGGTCGCCGGCCTCGGCCGCCTTGCGGGCCCTGCGGGCCGCCGCCCCCGCATCGTCCGCGGCCCTCGCCACGGCTCCGGCGACCTTGCCCAGCACACCGAGCTTGCCGACCTTGCCGACGACCTTCCCGACGTTGTAGCCGGGAATGAAGATCGAGCCGACGTTCCAGATCACGTCGGTGACGGCCCGGGTCTTCTCGCCGTTGTTCCAGCGCTCGCGGACCTCGTCCCCGACGAACACGTCGTCGCCGACCGTGACCACCGTGCCGACGGACGCCTTGCCCCAGTCCCAGACCGCGCCCAGGTAGTCGCCGTCCGCCCACTTGTCGCCCGCGCCCGAGGAGTCCTTCACCCACTGGTCGCCGAGCTGCTTGCCGTAGTCGGCCAGGCCCGACCAGGTCTCCGGCTTGAACAGGTCGATGATCCCGGTGATGTCGCCCCAGATCCCGTCGACCACGAGGCCCTTGACGACCTGCGTCGTACGGTCCCAGGCGCAGCCGAAGAAGCCCCAGCCGCCGCAGTCCTCCTGCTCCTCGGCCTGCTCGCCGCCTCCCTCGCCCTCACCGTCGTCGGACGCCTGTACGTCGTGGGCGGCCTCGGGCTCCTCGTTGTCCTCGGGGAAGGTGTCCTCGCCGGTGCCGGGGCGGCCGGCGTCGTCGGGGCCTCCCGTGCCGCCGCCGGTCGTGGTCGAGCCCTCGGATCCGCCCGAGCCCTCGGTACCTCCCGAGCCCTCCGTGCCTCCCGAGCCGCCCGGGCCTCCGGTGGAGCCGGTGCCTCCCGTACCGCCGGTGGCGTCACCGCCGGTGGCCCCGTCCGTGGACCCTCCGGTGACGCCGCCCGTGGTCGTCGAACCGCCGTCGGCGCCCCCGTTCGCACCGCCGTCGGCGCCTCCGTCCGCGCTCCCCGACGTACCGCCGTCGGCGCCCCCGTCCGTACCGCCGTCCGTGCCACCGTCCGGGCGTTCGCCCGCCTCGACGGAGCCGCCCGGGGAGACCGGGCAGGAGCTGCCGGTCAGCGAGCAGATCGCGGACTGGAGGCCCTCGGTGATCCGGCCGCCGAGGCCGCCCACGGTCATGGCCGCGATCAGCGCGACGACGATGAGGACCAGGCCCAGGTACTCCAGGGCGGTCTGCCCCCGGTCCCGCTTCCAGGTGATCATGTGCGGGAGCGAGAACTTCGGCGGCTGCCCCCGTTCGCCGGACGGCAGCCGGAACCATGCCCGGCTCCCCGCACGGTTGATCACGACGATGATCAGCACCGGCAGGACCAGCTGGGTCAGCCCGTCCGGCGACCCGTCCCCCAGGTTGGCGAGGCCCCCGAGGATCAGCCACCCCTGTACGGCGACGATGCCCCACCGCACACGGGCGCCGCCGGTCCTGACCTGGCGGGCCAGCAGCGCCGCGAGCACCCCGGGGGCGGAGGCGTACAGCAGGATGCCGAGCACCTCGGCGCCCATCGCGTCCGCGGCGAGGGCCGAGCCGGACAGGCCGATCGCCCCCAGCACCGTCGCCCCGAACAGCACGAGGAGCAGCACGCGGACCAGGACGAGCGGGCGCGGGAGTTCACGCCGCGGGGCGACGGCCGGAGCCGGGCCTCCCGCTACGGGTATGCCACCGACAGCAGACATACGTGATCCGACCCCCGGCGCCCATGAGTGACATGACAACCGGTCACCCTAGGGGCGGGGACCCGCTCGCGTCGTGGGCCCCAGGACCCAACCCCGGTCCCACCTCGGCGGGTTGACCGGGACGCGGAAAAGCAACGTACCCGGCAGCGGGGCCGCTCGTACGGAACGAGCGGGCCTGCTACCGGGTACGGAGCGGGGTCGTGCGGCTGTGCGTGAGCGTCAGTCGGTGAGCTTCGCCAACGTGTCCGCGTCAGTCGGTGAGGCTCAGCAACATGTCCGCGTCAGTCGGTGAGGTTCACCGAGCGGGCCGAGGACGCGCCGATCTCGTCGGCGATCTCGGTCAGCACCGGCTGCGGGACGGTGTCGTCGACGGTGAGGACGACGAGCGCCTCGCCGCCCACGGCGGACCGGGACACCTGCATGCCCGCGATGTTCAGCCCGGCCTCGCCGAGGATCTTGCCGACCGCGCCCACCACACCGGGACGGTCCTGGTAGCGCAGGACGACCATGTGGTCGGCGAGCGCCAGATCGACGTCGTGCTCACCGATGGCGACGATCTTCTGGAGGTTCTTCGGGCCGGCCAGCGTGCCGGAGACCGCGACCTCCTGGCCGTCGGAGAGCGTGCCGCGCACGGTGACCACGTTGCGGTGGTCGGGCGACTCGGAGCTGGTGGTGAGGCGGACCTCCACACCGCGCTCCTGCGCGAACAGCGGGGCGTTCACGTAGGAGACGGTCTCGTCGACGACGTCCTCGAAGACGCCCTTGAGGGCGGAGAGCTCCAGCACCTTGACGTCGTGCTGGGTGATCTCGCCGTACACCTCGACGTCGAGCCGGGCCGCGACCTCGCCCGCGAGCGCGGTGAAGATCCGGCCGAGCTTCTCGGCGAGCGGCAGGCCGGGGCGTACGTCCTCGGCGATGACGCCGCCCTGGACGTTGACCGCGTCCGGGACCAGCTCGCCGGCCAGCGCGAGGCGGACGGACTTGGCGACCGCGATGCCCGCCTTCTCCTGGGCCTCGTCGGTGGAGGCGCCGAGGTGCGGGGTGCAGACGACCTGGTCGAACTGGAACAGCGGGGAGTCCGTGCAGGGCTCCTTCGCGTACACATCGAGGCCGGCGCCCGCGACGCGGCCCTCCTTCAGCGCGGAGGCCAGGGCCTCCTCGTCGACGATCCCGCCGCGCGCGGCGTTGACGATGCGCACCGAGGGCTTCACCTTGTGCAGCGCCTCGTCACCGATGAGACCGAGGGTCTCGGGGGTCTTGGGCAGGTGCACCGTGATGAAGTCGGCGACCTCCAGCAGCTCGTCCAGGCTGAGGAGCTTGACGCCCATCTGTGCGGCGCGGGCCGGCTGGACGTAGGGGTCGTAGGCGACGATCTTCATGCCGAAGGCCGACATGCGCTGGGCCACCAGGACGCCGATGCGGCCGAGGCCGACGACGCCGAGGACCTTCTCGCTGAGCTCGACCCCGGTGTACTTGGAGCGCTTCCACTCACCGTTCTTGAGCGCGGTGTTGGCCTGCGGGATGTTCCGCGCGGTGGCCACCAGCAGACCGCAGGCCAGCTCGGCCGCGGTGACGATGTTGGAGGTCGGGGCGTTGACGACCATCACGCCGGCCTTGGTGGCCGAGGAGACGTCGACGTTGTCCAGACCGACGCCGGCGCGGGCCACGACCCGGAGCTTCTTGGCGGCGGCGATGGCCTCGGCGTCGACCTTGGTGGCGGAGCGCACCAGGATGGCGTCGACGTCGACGATCGCGGGGAGAAGCTCGGCGCGGTCCGCGCCGTTGCAGTGCCGGATCTCGAAATCCGGACCCAGGGCGTCGACCGTGGCGGGCGACAGCTCTTCAGCGATGAGTACGACAGGTTTCGAGCTCACGTGAGTCCTCACAAGTCCAGTGCGGACGGCCGTCCCGACGGCCGCAGGCGGTGGAGGGGCTAGCCGCGTGGAAGACGCACGACACTGTGGGCCCTGACGCGTGTATCTGTTGAGAAGTGTAGTCATGCGACGCGCCTCGTACTGCGCCCCGGTGGAAGGATCACCCGCACGAGGGTGGACGTCGTGTACACCCGTACGGAACTGCCCCTCCGGTACCCCCGTACGGAGCGGCTTCTCCGGTTACCGCGAAGCGGGGCGGGTCCACGAAAAGGACCCGCCCCGCTCCCCCGAGGCCTAGGCCTCTTCGTCGTTCACCCAGCTCATGAGCTTGCGCAGCTCACGGCCCGTGGTCTCCAGCAGATGGTCGCTGTCGGCCTTCTTGTACTCGTTGTACTTGGGCAGACCGTTGTGGTACTCCGCCATCCAGGCCTTGGCGAAGGTGCCGTCCTGGATCTCGGTGAGGACCTTCTTCATCTCGGCCTTGGTGTCGGCCGTGATGATGCGCGGGCCGGTGACGTAGTCGCCCCACTCGGCGGTCTCCGAGATGGACCAGCGCATCTTCTCCAGGCCGCCCTCGTACATGAGGTCGACGATGAGCTTCAGCTCGTGCAGGCACTCGAAGTACGCGATCTCGGGCTGGTAACCGGCCTCGGTCAGCGTCTCGAAACCGGCCTTGACCAGGGCGGCGGTGCCACCGCAGAGGACGGCCTGCTCACCGAACAGGTCGGTCTCGGTCTCCTCGGTGAAGGTCGTCTTGATGACGCCGGCGCGGGTGCCGCCGATGCCCTTGGCGTACGAGAGGGCGAGCTCCAGGCCCTTGCCCGAGGCGTCCTGCTCGACGGCCACGATGCAGGGAACGCCGCGGCCCTCCTCGTACTGGCGGCGGACCAGGTGGCCGGGGCCCTTGGGGGCGACCATGCAGACGTCGACGCCGGCCGGCGGCTTGATGAAGCCGAAGCGGATGTTCAGGCCGTGGCCGAAGAACAGCGCGTCGCCGTCCTTGAGGTTGTCCTTGACGGACTCCTCGTAGACCTGGGCCTGGATCGGGTCCGGGACGAGGATCATGATCACGTCGGCCTCGGCGGCGGCCTCGGCCGGGGTCACCACGCGCAGGCCCTGCTCCTCGGCCTTGGCCTTGGACTTCGAGCCCTCGTGCAGACCGACGCGGACGTCGACGCCGGAGTCACGGAGCGACAGCGCGTGGGCGTGGCCCTGGCTGCCGTATCCGAGAACCGCGACCTTGCGGCCCTGGATGATGGACAGGTCGGCATCGTCGTCGTAGAACAGCTCGGCCACTGGGTCTTCTCCTTGGTGTGCAGGTGTTACGTCCCACCGTACGGCGGGGGCGTCGTGTGCGTGATCGGGTCTCGCCATGCGAGCGGCGCGGGCGCGCGTCCCGCCGCCGGTCAGGCGGAGCGGTCGAGGGCGCGCAGGGACCGGTCGGTGATCGAGCGCGCGCCGCGCCCTATGGCGATGGTGCCGGACTGGACGAGCTCCTTGATGCCGTACTGCTCCAGCATCTTGAGCATCGCCTCCAGCTTGTCGGCTCCTCCGGTCGCCTCGATCGTGACGGCCTCCGGGGAGACGTCGACGGTCTTGGCGCGGAAGAGCTGGACGATCTCGACGATCTGGGAGCGGGTCTCGCTGTCGGCGCGGACCTTCACCAGGACGAGCTCCCGCTGGATCGCAGCGGCGGGCTCGAGTTCGACGATCTTCAGGACGTTGACCAGCTTGTTGAGCTGCTTGGTGACCTGCTCCAGGGGCAGGCCCTCGACATTCACGACGATGGTGATGCGGGAGATGTCGGGGTGCTCGGTGGTACCGACCGCGAGCGAGTCGATGTTGAAGCCGCGGCGGGAGAACAGGGCGGTGATCCGGGCGAGGACACCGGGCTTGTTCTCGACCAGGACGGAGAGCGTGTGCTTTTCGGACATGGAGTCGGTCTCTCTCTGTCTCTCAGTCGTCTTCGTTGTCGCCGAAGTCGGGGCGGACGCCGCGGGCGGCCTGGACCTCGTCGTTGGAGGTGCCCGCCGCGACCATCGGCCAGACCATGGCGTCCTCGTGGACGATGAAGTCGATCACGACGGGGCGGTCGTTGATGGAGTTGGCCTCTTCGATGACCTTGTCCAGGTCGGCCGGGTCCTCGCAGCGGATGGCGTAGCAGCCCATGGCCTCGGACAGCTTGACGAAGTCCGGGACGCGGGTGCCCTTGGCCGGGACGCCGTCCGTGTCCGCGCCGGAGTGCAGCACGGTGTTGGAGTAGCGCTGGTTGTAGAAGAGGGTCTGCCACTGGCGGACCATCCCGAGCGCGCCGTTGTTGATGACGGCGACCTTGATCGGGATGTTGTTGAGCGCGCAGGTGGTCAGTTCCTGGTTGGTCATCTGGAAGCAGCCGTCGCCGTCGATCGCCCAGACCGTGCGGTCGGGCATGCCGGCCTTCGCGCCCATCGCGGCCGGGACCGCGTAGCCCATCGTTCCGGCGCCGCCGCTGTTGAGCCAGGTGGCGGGCTGCTCGTAGTCGATGAAGTGGGAGGCCCACATCTGGTGCTGGCCGACGCCCGCCGCGAAGATCGTGCCCTCGGGGGCGAGCTTGCCGATGCGCTGGATGACCTGCTGCGGGGAGAGGCTGCCGTCCTCGGGCAGGTCGTAGCCGAGCGGGTAGGTGTCGCGCCAGCGGTTGAGGTCCTTCCACCACGCGGTGTAGTCGCCGGTGTGGCCCTCGGTGTGCTCGGCCTGGACGGCCTGGACCAGGTCGGCCAGGACCTCGCGGGCATCGCCGACGATCGGCACGTCGGCGGTGCGGTTCTTGCCGATCTCGGCCGGGTCGATGTCGGCGTGGACGATCTTGGCGTACGGGGCGAAGCTGTCCAGCTTGCCGGTGACGCGGTCGTCGAAGCGGGCTCCGAGGGCGACGATCAGGTCGGCCTTCTGCAGCGCGGTGACGGCGGTGACCGCACCGTGCATGCCCGGCATTCCCACGTGCAGCGGGTGGCTGTCGGGGAAGGATCCGAGCGCCATCAGGGTGGTGGTGACGGGCGCTCCGGTCAGCTCCGCGAGGACCTTCAGCTCGGCGGTGGCACCGGCCTTCATGACGCCGCCGCCGACGTACAGCACGGGGCGCTTGGCCTGGGTGATCAGCTTCGCGGCCTCGCGGATCTGCTTGGCGTGCGGCTTGGTCACCGGGCGGTAGCCGGGCAGGTCCTGGGTGGGCGGCCAGCTGAAGGTGGTCTTCGCCTGGAGGGCGTCCTTGGCGATGTCGACGAGGACCGGTCCGGGGCGGCCGGTGGAGGCGATGTGAAACGCCTCGGCGATGGTGTGCGGGATGTCCTCGGCCTTGGTGACCAGGAAGTTGTGCTTGGTGATCGGCATCGTGATGCCGCAGATGTCGGCTTCCTGGAAGGCGTCGGTGCCGATCGCCTTGGCGGCGACCTGGCCGGTGATCGCGACGAGCGGCACGGAGTCCATGTGCGCGTCGGCGATCGGGGTGACCAGGTTGGTGGCGCCGGGGCCCGAAGTGGCCATGCAGACGCCGACCTTGCCGGTGGCCTGCGCGTACCCGGTGGCGGCGTGGCCCGCGCCCTGCTCGTGGCGGACCAGGACGTGACGGACCCGGGTGGAGTCCATCATCGGGTCGTAGGCGGGGAGGATCGCGCCGCCGGGAATGCCGAATACCGTGTCGGCGCCGACTTCCTCGAGAGAACGGATGAGGGACTGCGCGCCCGTGACGTGCTCAACGGTGACGGACGGCTGTCCGCCGTTACGGGCACGCGGCTGCGGGTGGTGGGCCCCGGTGGCCTGCTCGGTCATCGGCATTCTCTTCTCGAAGCTGAGGGTTTTCGCGGGTGTTTTGCAGCGGTTTGAGCGGTGTCAGTGCAACAAAAAACCCCTCGTGCCGTGAGGCAAGCGAGGGGAGCGCGCCGGGTGCGGTCGCAGAGTGTCGTGGAGTGACTCTGCTTCAGCCGACGCGCTTTCCAAGTACGAGAATTCGGGTGCGCATGGCATTGACCCTCTCTCCGGCACGCATGACGTGTCAAGTGGGTGGGACGGGCGTCTCAGCATGTGATCCGGTGAGCAGGGGGATCGAGCCGCCCGCCATCACCGGCCGGGGGCTCGGGATGCCCGGTACGGGGAACTCCCCGCGGACCAGGGCGCGTCGCAGCCGGTACTCGTCGAGCGGGCCGGAGAAGGCCATCCCCTGGCCGTGGGTGCACCCCATGGCGCGCAGGGCGAGGACCTGCTCGGGGACGTCCACGCCGTCGGCGACGGACTGGAGGCCGAGGTCGCAGGCGATCCGCAGGAGACCACTGGTGATCTTGTGCAGCCTGGCCGATTCGACCACCCCCTCGACCAGGTTCCGGTCGAGCTTCAGTACGTCGATAGGGAGCCGGCGCAGCGCGTTGATCGCCGCGAAGCCGCTGCCGAAGCCGTCGAGCGCGATCCGTACGCCGAGGCGGCGCAGGGCCACGAGGCGCTGCTCCAGGGCGTCGAAGGAGACGCGCGGGTCACTGTCGGCGACCTCGATCATCAGGGCGCCCGAGGGCAGGCCGTGGCGGGTCAGCAGCGCCTCGATGGAGCCGGGGGGCGAGGCCGCCTCCAGCAGCCGCGCGGCGGAGAGCCGGACGGAGACGGCGACGGGGTGCCCGGCCCTGGCCCGGTCGGCGGCCTGGGCCACCGCCTCCTCCAGGAGCCA
The DNA here is from genome assembly GCF_044768525.1 of Streptomyces sp. NPDC091287. Taxonomy (NCBI): domain Bacteria; kingdom Bacillati; phylum Actinomycetota; class Actinomycetes; order Kitasatosporales; family Streptomycetaceae; genus Streptomyces; species Streptomyces sp. NPDC091287. The sequence continues at coordinate 14,463 of NZ_JBIVUV010000037.1, read as the reverse complement.
GCGGCCGAGCTCGGCGGTGCGGTCGTCGTCGCCGGAGACCCGGAGGAACTCGGCGGGGGTGAACAGGATGCCCTGGGCGGAACGCCAGCGGGCCTGGGCGGCGACGGCCGCGACGGACCCGCTGGCGAGGTGGACGACGGGCTGGTGGAGCAGGGCGAACTCGCCCTCGCGCAGGGCGGTGCGCAGCCGGGTGGCCAGCTCGGAGCGGCGGACGACGTCGGCCTGCATCTGCGGGGCGTACAGCTCGACCCGGTCCTTGCCGCCGGCCTTGGCGCGGTACATCGCGAGGTCCGCGTTGCGCATGAGGTCGGTGGGGCTGATGGCGGGCTCGGCGAAGGCCACGCCGATGGAGGCGGCCACCCGGACCTCGCTGGGGCCGATCCGGTAGGGCTGGGAGAGGGTGAGGCGCAGCCGGTCGGCGATCTCGTGGACCTGGTACTCCCGGGCGCCCTGGTCGCGGGTGCCGTCGCCCATGATGAGCGCGGCGAACTCGTCGCCGCCGAGCCGGGCCGCGGTGTCGCCGGCCCGGACGGAGTCCTGGAGGCGGCGGCCGGCCTGGACGAGGAGCTCGTCGCCCGCCTGGTGGCCGATGGTGTCGTTGACCGCCTTGAAGCCGTCGAGGTCGATGAAGAGGACGGCGGTGCCGGGGTCGCCAGAGCGGCGGCCGCCGAGCGCCTGGCGGACCCGGGCGGTGAACAGGGCCCGGTTGGGCAGGTCGGTGAGCGGGTCGTGCTCGGCGTTGTGCTGCAACTGGGCCTGGAGCCTGACCCGTTCGGTGACGTCCCGGCTGTTGAGGAGGAGGCCGCCCTGGTGGCGGTTGACGGTGGACTCGACGTTGAGCCAGTCGCCGGTGCCCGAGCGGAAGCGGCACTCGATGCGGGTGGTGGGCTCCTCGTGCGGCGCTGCGGCCAGGAAGCGCCGCACCTCGTGGACGAACCGGCCGAGATCCTCGGGGTGGATGATCGAGGACAGCTCGGAGCCGACGAGGCCCTCCGCCTCGCGTCCGTAGACCCCGGCGGCGGCGGGGCTGACGTAGCGCAGGGTGCCGTTGGGCGCGGCGATCATGATGACGTCGCTGGAGCCCTGCACCAGGGAGCGGAAGTGGTTCTCCTTCTGGGCCAGCTCCTGGGTGAGGGAGATGTTGTCGAGGAGCATGATGCCCTGCCGGACGACCAGCGCCAGGACGACGGTGCAGCCGGTGAAGATGACGACGCGGTCCACCCGGCGGCCGTCGACCACGTTGTACAGGATGCCCAGGGTGCAGACGGCGGCGGCGAGATACGGGGTCAGGGCGGCCAGCGAGCCGGCGATCGGGCGGCTGGCGATGGCCCGCGGGGGCCCGGGGCGGGCGGACGGCCGGGCCGCGCAACGGGCGCCCCAGGGGGCGTAGGCGAGGAGCAGCGACCCGGCGAACCAGCCGGCGTCGAGGAGTTGGCCCGAGTGGTAGGTGGAGCGCAGCAGCGGCGAGGTGAACACCGCGTCGCTCAGCACCGTGAGCGCGAGGGCGGCGATGGCGGTGTTCACCGCGGAGCGGTTCACTCCGGCCCGGCGGAAGTGCAGGGCGAGCACCATCGAGACGAGCACGATGTCGAGCAGCGGATAGGCCAGCGAGAGGGCCGCGGGCGCGACGCTGGTGTCCTGGACCCCCGCCAGGTGCGTGGTGTGCGCGAGGGCGAGGCTCCAGGCGAGCGTCAGCAGGGAGCCGCCGATCAGCCACGCGTCCAGGGCCAGGCACACCCAGCCCGCGCGGGTGACGGGCCGTTTGGCGAGCACGAGCAGTCCGACGATGGCGGGCGGCGCGAAGCAGAGGAAGAAGAGGTCGGCGAGGGAGGGTGTGGGCACGGCGACGCCGAGAATCACCTCGTACCAGCCCCAGACCGCGTTTCCGCAGGCCGCCATGAGGGAGGAGAGCGAGAACAGCAGCCAGGCGGGGCGCAGCCGGCCCCTGACCGCCCGTGCGTAGAGGAAGCAGGAGACGGCGGCGATCAGGGCCGCCGTGGCGAGACCGAAGTCCCCCATGATGACGGCGAGCTGCGGCGAGCCCCAGCCGACGGCGGCGCCCACCGAATATCCGGCGCAGACGACGCCGAGCAGGATCCGGGACCGCAGCCCCGTGGAGCCGGTGGCGGACCGCGGGGCGAGCAGGGCCCCCAGCGCGCTCACCGGAGGGCTCCCCGCCCCGGGCCCACCGGGCACGTGCTCCCCGGTGCCTGGCTCCTCGCGGGGGCCCTCCGGCACCGCTCGCTCCGACCCGGCCGCGGCGGCTTCGGCGTTGCCGGTCCGGGGCAGGAATCCGGCCATCGGCGGGTGCTGTGCTCCATCGGGGCGGGCGGCCGCAACCGTCCGCTCGTCCGCGTCGGATCGTCTCTCCATGGCCAGCACATCGCCCGTCGCCCCCTCGCGTTCCGGTGCTCCCCCCGCGCCGTCCCTTCCACGGCGCAGCCCCCCGGACCGGACGATACACCAGGTCCGTCACTCAGGGCCATAGATTCTCTACGCTCCGTGACGAAATGCGAGGTGAGCGGCACTGCGTGCATCCGAACCGCCCCGTAGCGTGGCCGCTACGGCGGGGTCAGCCGGTGGTGGTCACGACGTTGCGCACCGGCTCTCCGGCGGCGAACCGGGTGAGCTGTGCGGCCAGCAGCCGCTTGGCACGCGGTTCGAACGCCGAGGTGCTGCCGCCCACATGGGGCGTGATCAAGACATTCGGAGCATGCCAGAGAGGATGGCCCTCGGGCAGGGGTTCCGGGTCGGTCACATCGAGTGCGGCCCGCAGTCGTCCGGACTCGAGTTCGGACAGCAGGGCCTTGGTGTCGACGACTCCGCCGCGGGCGACGTTGACGAGGAGGGCTCCGTCGGGCATCGCGGCCAGGAAGTCGGCGCCCACCAGCCCCTGCGTGGACGGGTTCAGCGGAGTGGAGAGGATCACGACGTCGGCCTCGGGCAGCAGGGCGGGCAGATCATCGAGCGTGTGTACGGGGCCGCGTGCGGTGGTCCGTGCGGAGCGCGCGACGCGCGCCACCCGCGCGCACTCGAAGGGGGCGAGCCGGTCCTCGATGGCCGCGCCGATGGATCCGTACCCCACGATGAGGACGGACTTGTCGGCGAGCGCCGGGTAGAAGCCGGACCGCCACTCCTCCTTGTCCTGGCCGTGGACGAATCCCGGGAGCCCGCGCAGGGACGCGAGGATCAGGGCGAGCGTCAGCTCGGCGGTGGACGCCTCGTGCACCCCCTTGGCGTTGCAGAGGCGTACGCCGGCGGGAAGCAGTCCGAGGCCCGGCTCCACATGGTCGATGCCCGCGGAGAGGGTCTGCACCACCTGGACGGCGCTCATCGAGGCGAGCGGGCGCACCGCGACCTCGGGACCCTTCATGTAGGGAACGACGTAGTAGGCACAGTCGGCCGGGTCCCCCGGGTAGTCCGGTTCACCGTCCCAGAAGAGGTAGTTGAGGCCCTCGGGCAGGCCGTCGATCTCCTCGGCCGGGAAGGGCAGCCACACGTCGTCAGTCGTCGCAGTCATGGTCAGGAGGCTATGCGACACATGTGCGAGCGCTCCAGGGGTGCCCGGGGCCTTCGCACGAGCGGCGGTCAGCGCGGTCGCAGTCCGAGGGCCGGGCGGCTGCGTACCGCCGTCTCCGGCGGAGCCGCCCTGCCCGTCGAGGTGTCCAAGCAGTTCGACGAGGCCTTCGGCGTGGGGGTGCAGGAGGGATACGGCCTGTCCGAGACCTCGCCCGTCGCCTGCTTCAACCCGCCCGGGTTCCCGCCGCGGACCGGCTCCATCGGCCGGCCGGTGTGGGGGGTCGAGATGAGACTCGTCGACGACGCCTGGCGGACGGTCCCGGGCGACGGGCCCGGCGAGATCGCGATCCGCGGCCACAACGTCCGGCAAGATCCTCAAGCGCGAACTCACCGCGGAGGCCGGGAGCTCCGGAGACCCGCCCTGGCAGGTTGCACAAACTCCGCCGTCGGTGATTGCCGCGACTGCGCAGAGACGACCGGCGTTCGCTCCCCCAGGATGTGCGGTCAAACACCGATGTGATCCGGCCGCGTCACCCGGTTCACCTTCACGTCAGGAGTCGCCGTGTTGTGGAGAAGGAATCTGCTCGCCCCGTTGGCCGCACTCGCCCTGGTCCTGACCGCGTCGGCGGGCGCGGGCACGGCGGCGGCTTCGACGGACACGACCGTGGTCGCCGCCGCGCCCGCCGCCCCGGCCGCCGGTGACTTCGGGGCTCCCGGCCCGTACGCCACGGCGGTGGAGGTCGGGGCGGTCACCACCCTGTACTACCCGCGCGACATCGCCGACAGCGACCGCCGCCACCCGGTGATCGTGTGGGGCAACGGCACCGGCGGCGTCCCCCTCGTCTACCGGGACCTGATGCTCCACTGGGCCAGTCAGGGCTTCGTCGTCGCCGCCGCGAACACCCCCATGTCCAACCTCGGGATCTCCATGCGGGCGAGCATCGACATGCTGACCGCCAGAAACGCCGCCCCGGGCAGCGTCTTCTTCGACCGCGTCGACCTGGAGCACATCGGCGCATCGGGTCATTCGCAGGGCGGCGCGGCCGCCATCGTCGTCGGCTCGGACCCCCGCATCGACACCGTCCTGCCGATCCAGCCCGGTCCGCTGGCGAACATCAACGCGGTGCGCGTGCCCGCGCTGCTGCTGGCCGGCCAGCAGGACAGCATCGTCTTCCCCGCCCTGGTCAAGGCCTTCTACAACGCCGCCGACCACATTCCGGCCCTCTACGGCGAGGTGCGCGGGGCCGACCACTTCACGGTCGTCGGCGATCCGGGCCCGTTCGCCGCACCGACCACCGCCTGGTTCCGCGCCCACCTCATGGGCGACCGGACGGCGCACGCCCAGTTCTTCGGACCCGGCTGCGACATCTGCACCGACACCGCCACCTGGTCCGACGTCCGCCGGAACGGCCTCGCCCTGAACGTCCCCGCCGCCACTCCGTAACCCGCCCCGGCCGATCGCGGGCGCCGTGCGGGCGGCGTCCCGCTCCCCCTGTCCGCCGCTTCCCCGGTCGTCCCCCGCGACCGGGGAGGCGGCACTTCTCGTGAAAGGACCGATATGGACATCATCGCGACGACCCTCCAAGGAAAGGTGCGGGGCCGCGTCGAGGAGGGAATCGCTTCCTACCGGGGCATCCCGTACGCCGCCGCGCCCTTCGGGGTCCACCGGTTCCTCGCCCCGGCGCCCGTCGAGCCCTGGGAGGGGATACGCGACGCGCTGGAGTTCGGGCCGACCGCACCGCAACGCCCCTACCGGCCGCCCCTGGACCGGCTGATTCCCGACGTGGACATCCCCGGGGAGGAGTGCCTCAACCTCAACGTCTGGGCTCCCTGGACCGCCGGCGAACCGCTGCCCGTGCTGGTGTGGATCCACGGAGGGTCCCTGCGGAACGGCTCCGCCGCCATGCCCCTGTACGACGGCGGGGCCTTCGCGCGCGACGGTGTGGTCCTGGTCTCGATCAACTACCGGCTCGGGGTGGAGGGGTTCGGCGTCTTCCCCGACGCACCCGACAACCGGGGCCTGCTGGACCAGATCGCCGCCCTGACCTGGGTGCGGGACAACATCGCGGGATTCGGCGGGGACCCCGCGTGCGTCACGGTGTGCGGTGAGTCCGCCGGAGCCATCAGCGTCGCCGCCCTGCTGACCAGCCCGCGCGCGGCCGGGCTGTTCCACCGGGCGATCCTGCAGAGCGGGCCGCCGCACACCGTGACGCGCGACGAGGGCGCCGGGACCGTACGGGCGATGGCGAAGACGCTGCGGGTGGCCGCCACGGCCGAGGAGTTCGCCGGGGTGGACCGCGAACGACTGCTGGACGTCCAGGACGAGTTGGTCGGCAGGGCCGACCCGGTCAGCGGCGGGCCGGGCTTCCACATCGTGGTCGACGACGACGTGGTGCCGGCCGATCCTCCGCCAACCTCGGTCGACCTGCTGCTCGGCTGCAACCGGGAGGAGTACCGGTTGTGGTTCGTGCCGAGCGGAGCGCTGGACCGCGTCAACCGGCTCACGCTGCGGCTGGCCCTGCTGAAGTTCAGGATCTCCGGCCGGGTGGCACGGCTGTACCGGGCGGGGCGGCCGGACGCGAAGCCGGGGGTGATCCTCGGGGAGATGGCCACCGACCTGCTGCTGCGAGGGCCGCTCAACCGGCTCGCCGACTCCCGGCTCGCAGACCCCCGGGTCACGGACCCCCGGCCCACGGACCCCCGGATCACGGACTTCAGGCCCGTCGACGCCCGCCCCGGCGACACCCGGCCCGTCCGGACGTATTTCTACGAGTTCGCCTGGCGCTCGCCGGTCCTGGGGCTGGGCGCCTGTCATGCGCTGGAGATCGGTTTCGTCTTCGACAACCTCCGTCATGGTGCGGCGCTGTCCGGTCCTGACGCCCCTCAGCCGCTGGCCGACGTCATGCATCGGGCCTGGGTCGACTTCGCCACCTCGGGCGACCCCGGCTGGACCGCCTGGGACGCCCGTCGGCCGGTCCGGGTCTTCGACCATCCCGGCACGTCCACGGTCCTCGCGCCGCGGCAGGAGGAGCTGCGGGCTTGGCTGTAGGCCCTTCCCCGACCCCGTGAGGCGTGCGGGTCGGGGGACACCGTCAGGCGAGGTCCCTGGCGACGAGCGCCGCCTGCAACAGCCGTGCGTCGGCGGGCACGGCCGGGTCCAGCCCGGTCAGCGTGGTCACCCGGTGCAACCGGTAGTCCAGCGTGTTGCGGTGGACGCACAGCTCCGAGGCGCTCCGGCTGCGGTTGTGGCCGTGGTCGACGAACACCCGCAGTGTCTCCAGCAGGTACGGATGCCGCTCCAGCGGGTCGAGCTTGGCCGCCAGGCGCAACAGCGCGTCACCCGGGCGGGCGAGCTGGTACTCCAGGAGCACGTCGTCGAGCCGGTACAGCCCGGGCGGGCGGCCCAGCCGCTGGACGAGTTCGCGTACGCGGCCCGCCTCCTGGGCCGCCGCGGGAACGGCGGCCGGTCCGGCGGCCGGGGCCGCGGCCGCGAACACCCGGGGCCCGATGTCCTTCGCCAGCGAATCACGCAGGCCGGACAGGTCACAACCGCCCGGCAGCAGGGCGATCCCGGCGACGTGGTCCATCAGCACCGGGACGCCCGCGTGGGCCTCCAGCGACGACTGCACCAGCCGGGGCGGCGGGTTCGGCTCAAAGGACAGGGCGACCACCTCGTGGGGGCCGGCCACCGAGACCCCTGCCGCCTCCGCCGGCTCCTCGTACGGCCGACCGGCCAGCAGCGCGGTCAGCAGCGCGCGGCGTACCCGCTTGTCCTCGCTGCGGATGTCCTCCTGGGCGTTGCGGTGAGCGAGCACGACGGCGGGCATCGCCGCGTGCAGGCAGGCCAGCAGCTTGGCTCCGGCGCCGGTCAGCTCCTCGGGCTCCGCCGTCTCGGCCAGCACCTGCCACCACACCTCGGCGCCGACGAGATAGGCGGCGATCACCGCCTCCAGGGGCACGCGCTCCTCGGCCCGGCGCGCCGACCACTCGATGAGCCGGGTCAGGTCGCCCGGGCCCATCACGCCGTCCTGGCGCAGGGCGCGCAGCAGCAGTTCGTGCACGGCGGTGATCGACCGGGTCACCTCGCCCTCCAGCGTGCGGCGCGGCAACTCCCCGTAGAAGGGGACCTCCGCCTCGCAGCGAGCGACCACGGCAGCGGTGAAGTCACCACCGCGAGCAGCCATCCGTGCGTGTAGGCCGGGCATCGGCGTATCGTCACATCGCCCAAACGCTTCCGTCAATCACTCACCGAACTCCCCCGACAGGGACCTGCGTCGTGGATCGGGCGGGCGTGACCGTCCGGGTCCGGGACCGCGCTCTCGCGCCGTCTCCGGAAGAGCCGCCCGTGGACCGCGGCGGACGGGAGGGCGGAACGGCTCGTCCAGGAAAGGGTTCGGGGAGTTGGAGAGCAGGACTATCGGGGCGGCGGGGCTTGCCGTGGGCGCGGTCGGTCTCGGCTGCATGCCGATGAGCTGGGGTTACAGCGCGTCGCAGCAGCTCGGAGACCGTTCGGTGCGGACGGTGCACGCGGCACTGGACGCGGGCGTCCGGCTACTCGACACCGCGGACATGTACGGCCCGTTCACCAACGAGCTGCTGGTGGGGCGGGCGCTGAAGGGGCGCCGCCAGGAGGCGTTCGTCTCCACCAAGTGCGGGCTGCTGGTGGGCGACCAGCACATCGTCGCCAACGGCCGGCCGGGGTATGTCCGGCGGGCCTGTGACGCCTCGCTGCGGCGGCTCCAGACCGATGTGATCGACCTGTACCAGCTGCACCGGGCCGACCCCGAGGTGCCGGTGGAGGAGACCTGGGGTGCGATGGCGGAGCTGGTGACCGCGGGCAAGGTGCGCTCGCTCGGGCTGTGCGCGGTGGGGGCGCGGGCCCCGCGCCGGTCGGGTGCGGGACCGCATGAGGGAACGATCCGGCAGTTGGAGCGGATCCAGCAGGTCTTCCCGGTGAGCGCCGTCGAAGCGGAGCTGTCGGTGTGGTCGCGCGAGGCGCTGGCGGAGCTGCTGCCGTGGTGTGTGGCGCGGGGGGTCGGGCTGCTGGCGGCGATGCCGCTGGGCAGCGGCTATCTGACCGGGACGCTGAAGCCGGGCCAGGGGTTCGAGCCGGAGGATCTGCGGGCCAGGCATCCGCGGTTCACGGCGGAGGTGATGGCGGCGAACCAGCCGGTGGTGGCCGGTCTGCGGCGGGTCGCGGAGCGGCGCGGGGCGACGGTGGCCCAGGTGGCGCTGGCGTGGGTCCTGCGCCAGGGGCCGCATGTGGTGCCGGTGCCGGGGGCGAAGCGGGAGCAGTGGGCGGTGGAGAACGCCGGGGCGGCGCGGGTGGTCCTGGACGACCGGGACCTGGCGGAGATCGACGGCCTGCCCGCCGCCCGCGAGTCGTGGGACTGAGTGTCGCGGGGGCGGGCGTCGTGCGGCTGAGCGTCGCGGGGGCGGGCGTCGTGCGGCTGGGCGCAGCCGGCCGTGCGGCGGGAGAATGGGCGCATCGGGAACTCCTGGGCCGGCCGAGGTGTAGGAACAAGGTGTAGGAGCAGGTAGTCGGGCAACCGTCGAAAGGATCGGTTCCGTGCGTGGTGCTCTGTTCGGACCTGTGCAGTCCCCGGCGATGCGCAGGGGGGTGGTGGCCGTGCTGGCGTCGGCCGCGCTGCTGCTGACCGCCGGGTGTTCCGGCGACGGGGACGGGGGTTCGTCCGGGCAGCCCGCCGGTTCCCCCAGCGCCTCGGGGGGCTCCGCTGCCCCTGCCTCCCCGAGCCGGTCGGCCGGTCTGCCACCGGCGAAGGGCTCGGCGAAGGTGGTCTCGACGCTGACCGAGGGCCTGAAGTCGCCCTGGGGCCTGGCCGCGCTGCCGGGCGGTGACCTGCTGGTCTCCTCGCGCGACGAGGGCACGGTCCACCGGATCGACGGCGAGAGCGGGAAGCAGACGCTGCTGGGCTCGGTGCCCGGGGTGTCTCCGGCGGGCGAGGGCGGGCTGCTCGGGCTCGCCGTCTCCTCCACGTTCGGCGCGGACCAGTTGGTGTACGCCTACTTCACCACCACGTCCGACAACCGGATCGTCCGCATGAGTTACGACGAGAAGCGCCCGGCGGGACAGCAGCTGGGGGCCCCGGACACCATCCTTCGGGGCATCCCCAAGGGCAGCATCCACAACGGGGGCCGGATCGCCTTCGGCCCGGACAAGATGCTGTACGCGGGCACCGGCGAGACCGGGGACACCGGGCTGGCCCAGGACAAGGAGTCGCTGGCGGGGAAGATCCTGCGGATGACCCCGGACGGGGAGCCGGTGCACGGCAATCCGGAGGCGGACTCGGTGGTGTACACGTACGGGCACCGCAATGTGCAGGGACTCGCCTGGGACGAGGAGAAGCGGCTGTGGGCCGCCGAGTTCGGCCAGAACACCTGGGACGAGCTGAATCTGATCGAGCCCGGCGGGAACTACGGCTGGCCCGAGGTCGAGGGCCGGGAGGGCGAGGACGGGTTCATCGACCCGGTGGCGCAGTGGAAGACCTCCGAGGCCTCCCCCAGCGGGATCGCGTACGCGGAGGGCTCGATCTGGATGGCCGGGCTGCGCGGCGAGCGGCTCTGGCGCATTCCGCTGTCCGGCGAGAAGGCGAAGGAACCTTTGGCCGCCCCCCAGTCGTTCCTCGACGAGAAGCACGGCCGCCTGCGCACTGTGGTGAGTGCGGGGAGCGACCGCCTGTGGCTGGTCACCAGCAACACGGACGGACGGGGTACGCCGAAGCCGGGGGACGACAGGGTCCTCCAGGTGGAGGTGGAGTAGCCGTTCGCCCGCGCGGCATGTCGGAGGGAGCACGGCAGGTGTTCAATTTCTTCGAGGAACTCTTCGCCCCGGGGCGCAAGCACGTCTCCGACGAGCAGAAGCGGCTGGAGCTGAGCCGGGTGGATCTCGGCATCGGCGATCCGAACCGGGGGCCGATAGACCTGACCACGGGAAAGGTGACCGTCCGTGCTCCGGCCCCGGAACCCGCCATGGCCCCGGACGGTGCCGCCGGGCCGCGGAACGGCCGCGTGCTTCCGACCGCGCCCGAGCAGGACGCCGTCCTGGACCGGCCGAGACCCGGGAAGCCGGTGAGCGGGCCCGAGCGGCTCGCGGACCCGGAGCCCGGGGCTTAGAGGGCCGGTCCGCGCGGCCCGGTAGCGGCCCGGGCGCAGGGCTTACGCGGCCCGGTAGCGGCCCGGGCGCAGGGCTTACGCGGCCCGGCAGCGGCCCGGGCGCAGGGCTTACGCGGCCGGGTAGAGGCGGAGGCGGTGGGCGAGGGCGGCCGCCTCGCCGCGGCTGGAGACGCCGAGCTTGGCCAGGATGTTGGAGACGTGCACGCTCGCGGTCTTCGGCGAGATGAACAGCTCCTCGGCGATCCTGCGGTTGGTGTGTCCGGCCGCGACCAGCCGGTGCACGTCCTGCTCGCGCGGGGTCAGCCCGAAGGACGCCACGGCGGCGATGGCGGGGTCCTGTCCGTCGGCCGCCGTGTGCTCGGGGCTCCCTCCGGCGGGTACGGCGGTCAGGACGGCCGGGTGGACCCCGGCGTCGGGGCCGGGTGCCGTGCCGGAGCCGTCCAGGGTGATGCGGGCGCGGGCCGCCAGCTGTTCGACGGCCTCGGCGAGCGGGCGGGCGCCGAGCCGGTGCGCGGCCTCCTGGGCGCGGTGCAGCAGGGCCGTGGCGGTGGTCCGGTCGCCGGGGGCGATGAGCAGGGACTCCGCCCAGCGGCGGTGGATCTGGGCCAGTTCGTAGGGGCGGCTCAGCGGACCGAAGGCCTCGGCGGCGCGCGCCCAGTGCCCGGGGGTGTCCGTGCCGTCCGCGCGGGCCAGCTCCGCGTCGATGAGGACGCCGTGGGCCGCCCACACGGGGACGAGCATCGGGAGGTTCTTCGCGCACCGGCGGATCAGCGCGAGCAGCTCCGGGCGGTCCGGTTCGGCGGCGGGCAGCCCGCGGGCGTCCGCCTCGATCATGGCGGCGGTCTGGAGGAGCGGCAGGGCGTAGCGCCGGGTGCCGGGCGGGAAGCCGTGCCGGGCCAGTTCCCCGAACGCGTCCCGCGCCTCGGCGAGCCTGCCCTGGGCCGCGGCCAGGAGCATGGCGTGCCGGACGGGGGTGATCAGGTGGTGGGGCTGCGGATCGCGCTGGCCGAAGTGCTTGCGGGTCAGGGCGAGCAGCTCCTCGGCCTCGGCGAAGTCCCCGCGGGCTACGGCCAGTTCGGTACGGCGGAGGGTGGCGAGGCCCTTCGCCCTGGAGCCCAGCGCCAGGCGGGCGGCGGACGCGGCGGCGGCCTCGCTCTGGGTCCAGTGCCCGAGGGAGAACAGGGACTGCGACTGGTTGGCGTACACCCAGGCCCCGGAGTCGGCCAGGCCGTGGCTGTGGCAGATCCCGATGCCGTGGTCGGCGGCGGCGACGGCCTCCAGCGAGCGGCCCATCGCTTCCAGCGAGGAGGGCAGGTTGACGCTGACCCGGCCCAGCAGGTTCATCAGGTGCAGCTTCTCGGCACGGTCCCGGACCGCGTACATCTCGGCGAGGCCGTCCTCGACGCCGCCCGCGTCCGCGGTGAGCCAGCCCCGGGTGAGGCGGGCGTGCAGCTCGATGTACTCGTCGCCGACGAGTCGGGCGTACTCCACCGCGCGGTCGCTGTCGGCGAGCGCCTGCGGGCCCGGCTGGTGCAGCGCCCGCCAACTGGCCACGTTGGTCAGTACGTCGGCCTGCACCGGGGACGGCGGCAGCCCGCGCACCAGTTCCTGCGCGGTGGCCAGCTCCTCCCAGCCGTCCCCCTTGTCGAGCCCCTGCATCAGCCGGCTGCGCTGCACCCAGAACCAGGCCTCGCGCAGCGGGTCGGCCTCGGACGCCAGGACCCGCATCGCCTTCTTGGAGATGGCCAGGGCGCGTTTGCGGTCGCCGCCGAAGTGGGCGGCGACGGTGGCCTCGGCCATCACGTCCAGGTAGCGCAGCGGGGTGTTCTCCGGGTCACGGCCGGAGGCCGGGTAGACCTCCGCGTAGTCGAAGGGGCGCAGGGTGGCGAGCACCGCGTCGGGGACGTCGTCCCAGAGCTCCATCGCCCGCTCCAGCAGCCTCAGTTGCTCGGAGTAGGCGTAGCGGCGGCGGGCCTCGACGGCGGCCCGGAGCACGGCGGGCAGGGCCTTGGCGGCGTCGTGGGCGGCGTACCAGTAGCTGGCGAGGCGGGTGGCGCGTTCGTCGTCCCGGACGAGGGAGGGGTCGGCCTCCAGGGCTTCGGCGTACCGGCGGTTGACGCGGGTGCGTTCGCCGGGCAGCAGGTCGTCGCTGACCGCCTCGCGGACCAGGGAGTGCCGGAAGCGGTAGCCGTCGTTGTCGGGCGCGGGACGCAGCAGGTTGGCGCCGACGGCGGCGCGCAGGGCCTCGTCGAGGTCGACCTCGGCGAGTCCGGCGACGGTGGCCAGCAGTTCGTGTTCGACGAAGGAGCCGCCCTCGGCGACCAGCCTGGCGATGCGCTGGGCGTGCTCGGGGAGCGCCTCCACGCGGACGAGCAGGAGGTCGCGGAGCGATTCGGTCAGGCCGGAGCTGTCGCCGCAGCACTCCAGGGAGCGGGCCAGCTCCTCGACGAAGAAGGCGTTGCCGTCGGAGCGGTCGAAGATCTCGTCGACGAGTGCGGCCGCGGGGGTCTCGGCGAGGATGCCGGCGAGCTGGCGGCCGACCTCGTCGTGGCTGAACCGGTCGAGTTCGACGCGGGTGACGGTGCGCAGCCGGTCCAGCTCGGCGAGGAGCGGGCGCAGGGGGTGGCGGCGGTGGATGTCGTCGGCGCGGTAGGTGCCGACGACCATGAGGCGGCCGCTGCCCAGGGTGCGGAAGAGATAGGCGAGCAGGTGCCGGGTGGAGGCGTCCGCCCAGTGCAGGTCCTCCAGGACGAGGACGACCACGCGTTCGGCGGAGATCCGCTCCAGCAACCGTACGGTGAGTTCGAAGAGGCGGGCGATGCTGTGCTCGTCGGTCGCGTCCCGGTGGGCCTCGCCCAGTTCGGGCAGAAGTCGGGCCAGCTCGCCCTCCTGGCCGGCGCAGGCGGCGGCCATCTCCTCGGGCAGGGCCCGGCGCAGGGCGCGCAGGGCGGTGGGGAAGGGGGCGAACGGCAGTCCGTCGGCCCCGATCTCGACGCAGGACCCGACGGCGACGACGGCGTCGCGCTGTTCGGCCGCCGTGACGAACCGCTCGACCAGGCGGGTCTTGCCGACGCCGGCCTCGCCGCCGATCAGCAGTGCCTGCGGGTCGCCGGACGCGGCCCGCGCGAGCGCCTCGGTGAGCGCGGCGAACTCCTCGGCGCGCCCGATGAACACGGGGCTGACTGACCTGGTCTCCACGTCGCCGAGCATCGCATACGCGTACGAGGCGGCGGGAGGCTTTTCACCGACGGTGATCATGCTCCCGGCGCGGTCCGGGCCCGCCGTGCCCGATCCGGAGGGGCGTCGGCGGGGCCGGTGACCGGTGCGGTGGTGCGCCCGGTCCCGGACACCGTCAGGCGGCCGGGGCGAAGCGGGTGCGGTCGCCCTCCACCACCTTCCCTTCGGGATCACCGCGTCCGGAGCGGCGGGCCGCCCGGCGGACGAGGCGGGCCCGGCCGAGCTCGCGCTCGGCGTCGGCCCGGCGGATCAGCTCGGCGGAGGTGGAGCGGTAGAGCTCGTACTCGTACATGGTGTGCCCCTGGTTCCTGGTCGTGGCAGCGGACCGGCGGGGCGCCCGGCCGGTCGGCCGGGGCCCTGTGTTCGCTGTGAGTCCACTGTCGTCGGCCAGGAGGGGGCGCCGCATCGGGCGAGTTCCGCATCTTCGCGGCGGTGGGGGCCTTAGGGCCGGCCCTCGCGTGTCCGAGGGGTGGGCGGGGGCCTTAGGGAGTGTCCGCAAAGTATCGTCGTCCGCCCTCTGGGCGGGGCCCGCGGCGTCTGGTGCGTGCTCTCGCAAGGCGCCGGAGTGTCCTA
>NZ_JBIVUV010000036.1:0-40663 GCF_044768525.1 Streptomyces sp. NPDC091287 | reverse complement strand
GCTACTAGGACACTCCGGCGCCTTGCGAGAGCACGCACCAGACGCCGCGGGCCCCGCCCAGAGGGCGGACGACGATACTTTGCGGACACTCCCTAAGGCCTGCCGTTCGGGTCACGGCGGGTCGAGCCGCGGATCCGGCGCGGCCTGCCGGCCGGTCGGTCGGTCGGTCGGTCGAGCCGCAGGTCCGGCGCGGCCTGCCGGTCGTGGCCTCCCGCGGACGGGGCGCCCCGCACCGCCTGCCTATCCTTCTCCCCGTACCCGATCCGCAGTCCGAGGAGATCGACCATGGCCGCCACCCCCATCGCCGTCATCACCGGCGCGAGCAGCGGCATCGGCGCCGCGACCGCCCGTACGCTGGCCGCCGCCGGCTTCCGGGTCGTGCTGACCGCCCGCCGCAAGGACCGCATCGAGGCGCTGGCCGCCGAGATCACCGAGGCCGGTCACCAGGCGACGGCCTACCCCCTGGACGTCACCGACCGCGCGGCGGTCGACGAGTTCGCCACCGCGTTCCGTTCCCTCGCCGTCCTCGTCAACAACGCGGGTGGCGCGCTCGGGGCCGACCCCGTCGCGACCGGCGACCCCGCCGACTGGCGCCGGATGTACGAGACCAACGTGATCGGCACCCTCAACGTCACCCAGGCCCTGCTGCCCGCCCTCACCGCGAGCGGCGACGGCACGATCGTGATCCTCTCCTCCACCGCGGCGCTCTCCGCGTACGAGGGCGGCGGCGGCTACGTGGCGGCCAAGCACGGCGAACACGTCCTGGCCGAGACCCTGCGGCTGGAGATCGTCGGCACCCCGGTCCGCGTCATCGAGGTGGCCCCCGGCATGGTCAGGACCGAGGAGTTCGCCACCACCCGCTTCCGCGGCGACACGGAGAAGGCCGCCAAGGTCTACGCGGGCGTCGACGCCCCGCTGACCGCCGAGGACGTGGCCGACACGATCGGCTGGGCCGTCACCCGCCCCAGCCACGTCAACATCGACCTCCTGGTGGTCCGCCCCCGCGCCCAGGCCTCCAACACGAAGGTCCACCGCACCGGGTGAGCCCGGCTCACCCCTATGAAGCTGGTGGTGAAGGAGTTCCTGACGCTCGACGGCGTCTCCCAGGCCGTGCCTCAGCCCTTCACGCACACCACCTGCTTGAGCTTCGCGACGACCTGGACCAGGTCCCGCTGCTGATCGATGACCTGCTCGATCGGCTTGTACGCCCCCGGGATCTCGTCCACGACACCGGAGTCCTTACGGCACTCCACGCCCTGCGTCTGCTCCTCCAGGTCCTTGGTCGAGAAGCGCTTCTTCGCCGCGTTCCGGCTCATCCGGCGGCCCGCGCCGTGCGACGCCGAGTTGAACGACTTCTCGTTGCCGAGGCCCTTCACGATGTACGAGCCGGTGCCCATGGACCCCGGGATGATCCCGTAGTCGCCGGACCCGGCCCGGATCGCGCCCTTGCGGGTGACCAGCAGGTCCATGCCCTCGTACCGCTCCTCCGCCACGTAGTTGTGGTGGCAGGAGATGACCGGATCGAAGGTCACCCGGGCCTTCTTGAACTCCTTGCGGACCACGTCCTGGAAGAGCCCCATCATGATCGCCCGGTTGAACTTCGCGTACTCCTGTGCCCAGAAGAGGTCGTTGCGGTACGCGGCCATCTGCGGGGTGTCCGCGATGAACACCGCCAGGTCGCGGTCGATCAGGCCCTGGTTGTGCGGCAGCTTCTGCGCCTGGCCGATGTGGAAGTCGGCCAGCTCCTTGCCGATGTTCCGCGAACCGGAATGCAGCATCAACCAGACAGAACCGGCCTCATCGAGACAGAACTCGATAAAATGATTCCCGGATCCGAGCGTTCCCATCTGCTTTGTGGCGCGCTCCTGCCGGAATTTGACCGCATCGGCGATCCCCCCGAACCGCCCCCAGAAGTCGTCCCATCCCGCCGTCGGGAACCCGTGCAGCTTCCCCGGGTCCACCGCATCGCCGTGCATCCCCCGGCCGACCGGGATGGCCTGCTCGATCCTGGAGCGCAGCCGTGACAGGTCGCCGGGAAGATCGTTCGCGGTGAGGGACGTCTTGACGGCGGACATCCCGCAGCCGATGTCCACCCCGACCGCGGCCGGGCACACCGCGCCCTGCATCGCGATCACCGAACCGACCGTCGCCCCCTTGCCGAAGTGGACGTCCGGCATGACGGCGAGACCCTTGATCCACGGCAGCGTGGAGACGTTGCGCAGCTGCTGCATGGCCACGTCCTCGACCGACGCGGGGTCCGCCCACATCCGGATGGGGACCTTCGCTCCCGGCACCTCTACGTACGACATAACTCCTCGATTCCCCCGAAAAGACTGAAAGCGCAAAACCGGTACCAAGATCGGCAAACCTGTCGGCCGACCGGCATTCACAGCGGCGCGTGCGATACACATTGTGTCCATCGGCCGCGTTCGAGCGGCAACCCGTTTTCCGTACCGAAGGGAGCCTGGGACGGTGCGAGACATGGCGTACGTACCCGGCGTCGCGCTTCTGGCAGCGCTCGTCGTCGGCTGCAGCGCCGGCTCCGACAGCAACGCGAACGGCGCCGACAGCAAGGCGGGCGGCCCGACGGTCACCCCCGCACCCCCGGGCAAGTACGAGACCCTGCCCGCCCCCTGCCGCGCCGTGCCGCGCGGCATGCTGAAGGACCTGCTGCCCGGCGCCGCGCAACTGCCCGGGGACCAGCAGGAGAAGGTGTTCCGGGGGTCGGCGTCCGTCACCTACGACACCGACCGCAAGGTCGGCTGCAGCTGGAAGTCCGACGCACCGAACGCCACCCGGAGCCTCTCCATCGACTTCGAGCGGGTCGTCTCCTACGACCCCGCGGTCAGCGACGACGACCGCGCCGACACGGTGTACGCGAAGAAGGAGAAGGCCGCCGGCCTGTCGTCGTCGGCGACCCCCGGGCCGGACGCGGAGAAGAACAGCGGGACCCCGGGCGAGAAGGGGAAGGACAAGGGCAAGGGCACCGACGCGGACAAGCCGGAGGGCGCGGCGACGGACGCCACGGCCTCCACGGACGGATCGACGGACGGTTCGGCGGACCCCTCGTCCTCCTCCTCGCCCTCCGGAGGCGACGGCGGGGGCGACAACGGCGGCACCGGACCCAGCACCGGCACCGGCACCGGCACCGGCACCGGCACCGGCACCGGCACCGAGGACGCCCTCCCCTCGCGCGTCCTCGACAACCTCGGAGATGCCGCATTTCTGCACGATCTGCCCACTCGGGCAGGTTCCACCGCACAGCACCGCACGGTGAGCGTGGTATTCCGCACATCGAACGTGGTCGTGACCGTCCGGTACGCCGAGCAGCCGGCCCTCGTCACACAGGTGTCCGACAGCAGGGAACTCCAGGAGAAGGCCCAGGCACTGGCCCGGAAGCTGGCCGAGACGCTCAGCGAATAGACCCCGCCCGACGGGTCCCCACCGGCCGGATTCCGGTCTCCGGGGGCCCTCGGCGGCGGCACGGGCCGGCCGTCAGCCGTCGTACCGTGGCTGTCCGGAAGACGTACCGCCCCGCTACCGAGCCCACCCGTACACCGCACGAACCGAGACCTCCAGCACCGAGAGCTCCGTGCCATCCGAGTGAAGGAACCATGCACCGATCAGCCCCGCGCCTGTCCCGCATCCTCGCCTGCGCCGCCGTTCCGGTGATGCTCGTAGCCGCCGGCTGCTCGTCGGACTCCGGCTCCGACAGCAAGAAGAACGCGGGCTCCTCGTCGTCCGGCACCCCCAGCGCCAAGCCCTCGGAGCCCACCGTCGAAGCGGCGAGGTTCGACGATCTGCCCGACCCGTGCGCCTCGGTCACCAAGAAGACGATCAAGGACCTGGTGCCCGAGGCCAAGAAGGAGAACGGCACGGCCGGCCGGTCCAACGACCTGGCGGCCCGCAGCAGTTGCTCCTGGAACGGCCTGGACGACAAGGGCGTCGACGGCTCGCAGTACCGCTGGCTGGACGTCGGCTTCACCCGCTTCGACTCGGACCAGTCGCTGGGCAGCGGCGCCAAGCGCGCCACCGCCGAGTACACGAAGCAGGTCACCAAGGCGAAGGCCTCGGAGGGCGCCGAGAAGGTCGCCGCCGACCCCACCACGGGCATCGGCGAGGAGGCCACGACCGTCACCTACGGCCTCAGCAAGACGGGCGAGGACTTCGCGTACGCCACCGTCGTGGCGCGCACGGGCAATGTCGTCGTCACCCTGACGTACAACGGCGCGGGTTACGCGGGTGCGAAGACGCCCTCGTCCGCGAGCATCGTCAAGGGCGCCCAGAAGGCGGCGAAGGAAGCGGTCGCGGCCGTCGCGGACACCGCCGACGCCAAGGTCACGCCCCCGGCGAAGGGCGGCTCCGGCGACAGCGAGAAGGACGTCAAGAAGGACACGGCCAAGGGCAGCGGCACCGACAGCGACAGCGACAGCGACAGCGACAGCCCCAAGTCGAAGACGAAGCCGAAGACGAGCTGACGGCTCTCTCGCACGCTTTCCCAAGACCCGGCCCACCCGCACGCTTTCCCGAGACCCGGCCCTCCCCGAGGGCCGGGTCTCGCCGTTCGGGCAAGCCCCGGGGGCACATGCCCGTCGGCTTCACGCCACCCCTCTCCCCGTTCCGATCCGATGGCGTCGGACGTCGAAGCACTCCCCGCCGAAGCACCGCCGCAGCACCGCCGAAGTCCGCGCCGAAGCTCCCGCCGGACCCGGGAACAGCCCGCAACTCCTCCCCCGCGTAACGAAACTCGCACACATGTGCCAGGCTGTCCCCTCGCCGGGCGTCTGAAGCCTGGCCGAAAATCAAGGCCGGGCGCACGAGCCGGGTTCGGGTACAGAGGTCGGGGATCGGGGAGGGGATCGCGCGTGGCCGCGATGCAGCTGACACGCACGCACCGCATACTCATCGGGGTCGTCGTCGCCGGTGCGGTGCTCATCGCCGCGATCGGTTTCGCGGGTTCCTACGCCGCCGTGCGCGAACTCGCGGAGGACAAGGGTTTCGGCGAGTTCGCGGTGGTCTTCCCCATCGGAATCGACGCGGGCATCTGCGTCCTGCTGGCCCTGGACCTCCTGCTGACCTGGATGCGGATCCCGTTCCCGCTGCTGCGCCAGACGGCGTGGCTGCTGACCGCCGCGACGATCGCGTTCAACGGCGCGGCCTCATGGCCGGATCCGCTCGGCACCGCGATGCACGCGGTGATCCCGGTGCTGTTCGTCGTCTCCGTCGAGGCCGCCCGGCACGCGGTGGGCCGGATCGCGGACATCACGGCCGACAAGCACATGGAGGGTGTCCGGCTCACCCGCTGGCTGCTCTCGCCGATCCCGACGTTCAAGCTGTGGCGGCGGATGAAGCTGTGGGAGCTGCGCAGTTACGAGCAGGTCATCAAGCTCGAACAGGACCGGCTGATCTACCAGGCCCGGCTCCAGGCCCGCTTCGGCCGCAACTGGCGGCGCAAGGCCCCGGTCGAGTCGATGATGCCGCTGCGCCTCGCGAAGTACGGCGTGCCGCTCGCCGAGACCGCCCCGGCCGGGCTCGCCGCCGCCGGCATCGAACCGGCCCTGCTGCCGCCGGTCGAGGGGTCCCGCCCGAAGGCGGAACTGCCGTACGAGTCCCAGCGGGAGCAGCCGGGCGAACAGGAGCACGGCCGCGAGCAGGGGTACGGGAGCGGCCCTGTGCACGCCGGGCAGCACCCTCAGCAGCACCCCCGCCCGCAAGGCCGGCAGCATCAGCAGCCCCCGTTGCCTCAGCAGCAGGAGCCCGCCGTCCCACCCACGCACGACAGCCCCTGGTTCGCGGCGCAGAAGCTGCCCGACGGCACCTCGCACCAGAGCGCGTACGACCCGCAGCAGGGCGAGGGCCTGGAGCACGCCCCGGTCCAGATCCCCTCGGGCCCCGGCCGGACCCGGCCGCTGGGAGACGTGGGCACCATCGGCGCGGTCCCGCACCCCCGTCACGAGGAAGCCACCGACGAAGCCCTCGACGAGGCCCCCGAGGACACCTCCGCGGAAGCGACCGAGGACGCGCCGCAGTTGGAGGAGTGGTCCCAGGAGGACGCCGAGTTCGCGAGCATGGCCTTCGAGGTGTTCAGCGCGTACACGGACGAGCAGGGACGTCACCCGAGCGCCGAGGCTCTGGAGATCCACCTCGCCGACACCCGCAACGTCGGTCATCCCCGCTCCCGTGAGCTGCTCCAGCGCCTGTGGCCGGAGTTCAAGCAGGCGTACGTCCCGGCTCGGTCGACGGTCGACCAGCCCGCCTGAGGTAGGGCGCAGCGGTCGGCTCGGCGGCCCACGGCCACACCTGGCCGTCAGGCCGAGCGCGGCAGTGGGCTGCCGAGCCGGCCGCTGCGCCGGTGGAAGAAGGCCGCCTGCCCCACGACCAGCAGGGTGTTGGCACCGAGCAGGGCGGTCCACAGGGCGGTGAGTCCGCCCCGGGCCGACAGCGGGACGGCGACCAGTGCCAGCAGGCCGTAGCAGACGGCGAAGGCGAACAGGCTGGGCACGGTGTCCCTGATCGCGACGAGCCCGAAGCCGAAGACCGCCTGGAGCGCGTCGGTGACGACCACCAGGAGCACGAGGGGCAGCAGGGCCAGTACCTGTTCCCGGGCCGCGAGGTCGTGGGTGAAGAGGGACAGCACCGGGACGCGCAGCACCGCCAGCACACCGCCGATGAGGAGCACCGCGCCGAGGGCCGTCACGACTCCGGCGCGTGCGCCGGCGCGCACTCCTCTGACGTCCTTGGCCTTCACGTGGGGCGCCAGCAGGGGGATCGTGGCCTGGCCGACGGCGACGGCCGCGGTGAACATGAGGGCGACCAGGGAGACGGAGATGCTGTGGGCGGCCGCGTTCACGGGGTCGATGCGTGCGGCGGCGACGGCCAGCACACCGAGGACGGCGAACTTGATGAGGACGGTGCCGGCGAGCGGTACACCGACACCGGCCAGCCTGATCACCGCGCGGACCTGCGGTCGGCCGGGGCGGAGCGGCCGGCCGGCCAGGACGGCGCACCGGCGCAGTCCCCCGTGCGCCACGGCGGCACTGATCGTGGCGGCCGCCAGCATGGCGATCCCCGCGCCGGGCAGCCCGAGCCCGTCGAGCGGGCCGACGCCGTTCACGAGGATCAGCGAGAGCGCCACGGCCGTGGCGGTTCCGGTCATCCCGGCGCGCATCACGAGTCGGGAGCGGCCGAGGCCGACCAGGGTGGAGGTGGCGGCGTTGCCGACCGCGGCCACCAGGACGCTCGCCGCCATCAGATAGGGGAACGCGCCCAGTTCCGACAAGGTCTGGCGCGGTACGCCGGAGGCGAGGCCGATGAGCGGTACCCCGGCGACGGCCAGGGCGCCCAGCAGCCCGGTGGCGATGCCGAGCCACAAGCTGTCGCGCACCACCGGCAGCAAGGCGTCCGGGTCGTCGTCGTGCGCGGACACGAAGGGCATCACGCCGCGCAGGGCGCCGGCGACGGTCGCGGTGGCCGGGGTGTACACGGCCATCGTGAGGGCGAACGCGGCCAGTGAGGCGGTGGCGTGCCGGCCGAGCAGGGCGGTGTCGACCAGGCTGCCCGCGGTGGAGGCGAGCATGGTCAGGTACAGCGGCAGGGCGGTGGCGACGGTGCGCCCGATCGGCCCCCGCCCGGGGGGACCCGGGGGCGGGCCCGTCTCCCGGCCGCCGGGGCCGGGGACTGCCCGGGTCCGCCGCCGGAGGTAGGGCCCCACCGCACGGCGGAGCGCCGCCACCCGGGAATCCTCCGGGTGACGGCGCTCCGGCGCCGAGGACGCTAAGCGCCCGGGTATGCGCATCGCTACGCGCCCAGCAGCCTGCGCACCCGGTCCGCCCCCACCGCGAGCAGCAGCGTGGGCAGGCGGGGCCCCGTGTCGCGGCTGACGAGCAGCCGGTAGAGCAGCGCGAAGAAGGACCGCTGGGCGGCCTTCAGCTCGGGCGTCGGCTTGGCGTCCGGCTCCAGGCCCGCCAGCACCTTCGGCACGCCGTAGACGAGCGTGGTGAGCCCGTCCAGCGACCAGTGCGAGTCCAGCCCCTCCAGGAGGAGGCGCAGCGACTCGCGGCCCTGGTCGTCGAGCGAGCCGAGCAGTTCCTTGTCGGGCTCGTCCCGGACGATGGTGCGGGCCTCGGCCGGGACCTGGGTGGTGATCCAGTTCTCGGCCCGGTCGAGGCGCGGGCGGGCCTCGTCCAGCGAGGTCAGCGGGTTGGCCGGGTCCAGCTCGCTGAGGATGCGCAGCGTCTGGTCCTCGGCGCCGGCGGTGATGTCGGCGACCGAGGCGAGCGTCCGGTACGGCAGCGGGTGCGGGGTGCTCGGGAGCTCCCCGGCCGCCGTGCGGACGGCACGGGAGTACGCGGCGGCGTCGGCGGGCAGCACGGTGCCGTCGGCGACCTTGCGGCCCAGCGAGTCCCACTCGTCGTACAGCCGCTGGATCTCCTGGTCGAAGGCGATCTTGAACGACTGGTTGGGCTTGCGGCGGGCGTAGAGCCAGCGCAGCAGCGGCGCCTCCATGATCTTCAGCGCGTCGGCCGGGGTGGGCACCCCGCCCTTGCTGGAGGACATCTTGGCCATGCCGGAGATGCCGACGAAGGCGTACATGGGCCCGATGGGCTGGACGCCGTCGAAGACCTCGCGGACGATCTGGCCGCCGACGACGAAGGAGGAGCCGGGCGAGGAGTGGTCGACGCCGCTGGGTTCGAAGATCACGCCCTCGTACGCCCAGCGCATCGGCCAGTCGACCTTCCAGACGAGCTTGCCGCGGTTGAACTCGTTGAGCCGGACCGTCTCGGCGAAGCCGCACGCCGAGCAGGTGTAGTTCAGCTCGGTGGTGTCGTCGTCGTAGGAGGTGACGACGGTGAGGTCCTTCTCGCAGTTGCCGCAGTAGGGCTTGTACGGGAAGTAGCCGGCGGTGTTGCCGCTGCCGTCGTCCTCGGCGGCGGCGCCGGAGCCCTCGGCGGCCTCCAGCTCGGCCTCGTCGACCTTCTTCTGCTGCTGCGGCTTCTTGCCGCCCTTGCCCTGGGCCGCCGGGTCCTTCTTCGTCCGGTAGCGGTCCAGGACGGCGTCGATGTCGGCGCGGTGCTTCATCGCGTGCAGGATCTGCTCGCGGTAGGTCCCGGCGGTGTACTGCTCCGTCTGGCTGATGCCGTCGTACTCGACGCCCAGCTCGTCCAGGGCCGCCGTCATGGCGGCCTTGAAGTGCTCGGCCCAGTTCGGGTGGGCGGAGCCGGCCGGGGCGGGCACCGAGGTCAGCGGCTTGCCGATGTGCTCGGCCCAGGACGTGTCCACGCCGGGGACGCCGTTCGGCACCTTCCGGAAGCGGTCGTAGTCGTCCCAGGAGATCAGGTGGCGCACGGTGTATCCGCGGCGGCGGGCCTCGTCGGCGACCAGGTGCGGGGTCATGACCTCGCGGAGGTTGCCGAGGTGGATCGGGCCCGACGGGGACAGACCGGAGGCGACGACGACCGGTTTGCCAGGCGCACGACGCTCCGATTCGGCGATGACATCGTCCGCGAAGCGGGAGACCCAGTCGGTCTCGGTGCTGGTCTGACTCTCGGCCACGGTCGGCACGTCCTTCTCTCGTCTGTCGTTTCCCGATGGGGTACGGACCATTCTCCCAGCTACCCCCCGCAGCGCGAAAACGGCTTTACGCCCCGTGGGATACTCGGGAGATCCCTTGGACACCCAAGAGAATCCCTTGTCCCCCTACGGAAACGGCAGCCAGACCATGGCCTCGGTCCCTTCCCTCGCTTCCACGCTCCAGCAGCAGCTGGCGGACGCCCTGACGGCAGCTCTGCCGGATGCCGGCGCCGCGGACCCGCTGCTGCGACGTAGCGACCGGGCCGACTTCCAGGCCAACGGCATCCTGGCGCTCGCCAAGAAGCTCAAGGGCAATCCGCGGGAGCTGGCCGCCCAGGTCACCGCCGCCCTTCCGGCGGGCGAGCTGATCAAGGACATCGAGGTGTCCGGGCCCGGCTTCCTCAACATCACGCTCACCGACCGGGCGATCGTCGAGACGCTGGCCGCCCGGGCGGCGGACGGCGACGGCCGGCTCGGCGTGCCGCTGAAGGACGACGCCGGGACGACGGTCATCGACTACGCCCAGCCGAACGTGGCCAAGGAGATGCACGTCGGCCACCTGCGGTCGGCGGTCATCGGCGACGCCGTGGTCAAGATCCTGGAGTTCACCGGCGAGAACGTGGTCCGGCGGCACCACATCGGCGACTGGGGCACCCAGTTCGGCATGCTCATCCAGTATCTGATCGAGCACCCGGGCGCGCTGCGGCACGAGGGCGGCGCGAGCGACGGCGAGGCGGCGATGTCGACGCTGAACCGGGTCTACAAGGAGTCGCGGGTCCTGTTCGACTCCGACGAGGAGTTCAAGGCCCGGTCCCGGGACCGGGTGGTGGCCCTCCAGGCCGGGGACCCCGAGACGCTGGAGCTGTGGCACCGCTTCGTCGACGAGTCGAAGATCTACTTCCACTCGGTGTTCGACAAGCTCGACATGGTGATCGCCGACCCGGACATCGTCGGTGAGTCCGGCTACAACGACATGCTGGAGGAGACCTGCCGGATCCTGGAGGAGACGGGCGTCGCCGTCCGCTCCGAGGGTGCGCTGTGCGTGTTCTTCGACGACGTGAAGGGCCCGGACGGCAACAAGGTCCCGCTCATCGTGAAGAAGACGAACGGCGGCTACGGCTACGCGGCGACCGACCTCTCCGCGATCCGGAACCGGGTGCAGGACCTCAAGGCGGACACCCTGCTGTACGTGGTGGACGCACGGCAGTCGCTGCACTTCAAGATGGTCTTCGAGACGGCCCGCCGGGCGGGCTGGCTGAACGAGGACGTCAAGGCCGTGCAGCTCGCCTTCGGCACGGTCCTCGGCAAGGACGGCAAGCCGTTCAAGACCCGTGAGGGCGAGACCGTGCGGCTGGAGGACCTCCTCGACGAGGCGGTCACGCGGGCCACGGCGGTCGTCCGGGACAAGGCCGACAAGGTGGGCCTGTCCGAGGAGGAGATCGTCGAGAACGGCCGGTACGTCGGCATCGGGGCCGTGAAGTACGCGGACCTGTCGACCTCCGCCGTACGGGACTACAAGTTCGACCTGGACCAGATGGTGGCGCTGCACGGCGACACGTCGGTGTACCTCCAGTACGCGTACGCCCGGATCCAGTCGATCCTGCGCAAGGCGGGGGACGCGGTCCCGGCCGCCCACCCGGAGCTGGAGCTGGCCCCGGCGGAGCGGGCGCTCGGTCTGCACCTGGACCAGTTCGGCGAGGTCCTCGCCGAGGTCGGCGCGGGCTACGAGCCGCACAAGCTGGCCGCGTATCTCTACCAGCTGGCGTCCCACCTGACCACGTTCTACGACCAGTGCCAGGTGCTCAGCCCGGACAACGCCCCGGAGGTCGTCGAGAACCGGCTCTTCCTGGTCGAGCTGACCGCCCGGACCCTGCACCAGGGGATGGCGCTGCTGGGCATCCGGACGCCCGAGCGGCTCTGACCCCTCCTGTTGTACGTACGTCGGCCCCGGCATCTGGGAACAGGTGCCGGGGCCGATCACGTACAGGATCGATCCCCTAGGGAGTGTCCGCAAAGTATCGTCGTCCGCCCTCTGGGCGGGGCCCGCGGCGTCTGGTGCGTGCTCTCGCAAGGCGCCGGAGTGTCCTAGTAGCGGAGCTACTCGGGCATTTCGGCAACGCCGCGAGAGTGCGTGCCAGGCGTCGTGGGCCAGACGAGACTTTGCGGACACGACCTAGGGTGCGGTGAGTTCCACGACGACGTCGTAGACCGCCGGGTTCGGTGTGACCGGCCGCTCGGTCCGCTCGCGCGCGGCCCGGGTGCGGGAGGCGAAGTCGGGGTCGGCGGTGGCGGCCTCCCACGCCTCCTGGCTCTCCCAGTGGGAGACGTTGACGAGCTGGAAGCGGGAGTCCGAGGAGCGGGCCCGGTGCATCCGCGAGTCGATGAAGCCCGGCTTCTCCCGCATGAGGCGGGCCCGCTCCTCCCACTTCTCGACGAACGCGTCGAGCTCGTCGGCGGAGATCTCGAAGACGTTGATGAAGGTGACGGACGATCCCGGTGTGTCGGCGGCTAAGCCGTTCTCTGCGGTCATGCCGCAACTCTAGGAGTCGGCCGAACGGCTACTGCGGTCGGCCCAGCGCCCACCCCGACACGTCGGCGAGGCGTCCGCGCCACAGCGGCAGGGAGACCGGGGTCATCGCCCCGACGACGAGCGTGACGTCCCTCAGATGGATCCAGCGGGGCAGCCGGGCCGTCTCCGCGTCCTCGTCGGCGCGCAGTTCCCGTACGCCCTGATCGACCGTCTCGGGGAACTCGGCGAGCAGGTTGGCCCCCTCGCCCTCGACCTGGCGCAGGCTCCTGGCCCATTCGGCCTTCCACTGCTCGTGCCCGATGACGTCCCCGTGCAGGAGGCCGCCGGGGTGCGTGAGGGTGAGGGGCAGGCTGGAGCGGGGGTCCTGGTCGAGGAGCTGGATGAGCAGCTGGAGCTGAAGGTCGGGCAGGGGTTCGGTGATCACGGCGGCGGACGGTGCCGGTGAGGTGGCTGCGCCGGTGCTCATGGGGCCTTCCCTTCACATGGAGGACGACGGTCGTCCTTCCCACCTGCCCCGTCGAGCGCGCGCGCACGCCTCCGGGGGCCTGCCCGCCTCAGAGGAAACGGCGGATGGGCACGACGGCTGCTTCCCGGGCCCGCTGGAGGAGGTCACGGCGCTTCCACCGGCCGCGCTCGATCAGCACGCTCTTCGCCCGGTCCTCGTCGAAGTGGCCGTCGAGGGTGGCGGTGAAGTCCCGGTCGAGGACGGCGAGCATGACTTCCTCGTCGTGGTCGAGCGAGCGCCGGTTGAAGTTGGTGGAGCCGATGAGGCTCGCGATCCGGTCCACGGTGAGGGTCTTGGCGTGCAGCATCGTCGGCTGGTACTGGTAGATCTTCACGCCACAGGCGGTCAGCTCCTCGTAGAAGCGCTGGCCGGCGAGCTGGCAGACCCGCTTGTCGGTGTGCGGGCCGGGCAGCAGGATCTCGACCTCCACCCCGCGCCGGGCGGCGTCGCAGAGAAGCCCGGTGAAGTAGGCGTCGGGGGCGAAGTAGGCGGTGGTGAGGCGGACGCGTTCCTCGGCGGATTCCAGGACGACCCGGATCAGGGTCTGCATGTCCTGCCAGCCGAAGGAGGCGGAGCCGCGCACGACCTGGACGACGGCGTCCCCGTGGCGCTCGCCGACGACGAACCGGTCCCGCTCGTCGAAGAGCTCCTCGTGGCACTCGGCCCAGTTCTGGGCGAACGCGGCGGCCAGGCCGTCGACGGCGGGGCCGGTGACCCGGACGTGGGTGTCGCGCCACTCGTGCTCGTTCCGGGCGTCGCCGCACCATTCCTCGGCTATCCCGACGCCCCCGGTGAACGCGGTGTGCTCGTCGACGACGAGGACCTTGCGGTGGCAGCGGTGGTTCTGCTTCAGCGGCGAGAGGTGCAGCGGCTTGCGGAACCAGGTCACGGTGACCCCGGCCCGGTCCATCAGCTCCAGCTGGTCCTTCTCGATGAGCCGGCAGCCGAACCCGTCGAGCATGAGCCGCACCCGGACCCCGGCGCGGGCCCGATCGGCCAGCGCCTCGGCGAACCGGAGAGCGATGTCACCGCGCCAGTAGACGAACGTCATCAGGTCGATGGTGTGCTCCGCGCCCCGGATGGCCTCCAGCATCGCGCCGAAGATCTCGTCGCCGTTGCGGAGCGGGAGGAGGGCGTTCCCCTCGGTGGCGGCGATGCCGATCAGCCGCTCCAGCCTGCGTCGGAGCCGCAGGGACCGCTCCTCGCAGGTGCGGGTGTCCAGGGCCATGGTGTCGGGGGCTTCGGCGGTCGCGGACATGGGTCACCTGGAGGGGAGGCGGGCTGGGGCGGCCGACCGGCCGGAACCGGACGGACCACGAGGACCCGGCGACTGTACTCCTGTACGAATCCGGACGGAATCGGCCCCCCGCGGCCGAGGGGCGTGTACGCGCCCCTCGGGGCGGAAGGTGGGAAGCGCGTCAGGTCGCGGGCTCCCACCCGGTCTCCGCGTTGCCGTACACGTACTCCGGCCGCCCCTTCATCCCACTCGTACGGAACAGCTTCCCGTGGTCGTCGATCCGTACCACCCCTTCCTTCCCGCCGCTGCTCCACTCCAGCTCCAGGTACCAGGTGACGTCGTAACCGACGGCCTTCATATCGAGGTTGAAGACCTCCACGTCCTCGGACGTCACCTTGTACGGGAAGTCCACGGCCGGAACCACCACGTCCCCCTGCTTCCCCGGCACCGGCCGGAGGGTGGGGTGCCCGGCGTCGAGGTGGGAGGTGAACGTCTGGGGCGCGATCCCGCTGCCGCAGCCGTTGCCCATCAGGTACGCCGACCAGGGCAGCGGAGCCTTGCGGGAGACGACGCGCACGTGCATGCCCTTGAGGACCACCGCTTCGCGCGAGGTCCCCTGCACGGTGAGCTGGAGCAGCATGCTCCCGGCGTCGACCCCGCCGTACGACTCCGCCCAGCCGCGCCGGTCCTGCGGCGCGGGCGGCGGGTCGAGCTCGTCGGGCCCCCGGTTCACCAGGTAGTGCTGGCCGCAGGGTTCGTCCCAGTTGTACGAGGAGATGCTGACGGCCGGCGGAGCACCGAGGCCCGTACCGCTACCGCCACCGGCTCCACCGCCCTGCGGCTGCCCCGGCCCGGAGCCCGCCGAGGGCTTCACGGACGGCGGCCCCGAGGGGGACGCGGAGGCGCTCGCCGAAGGACCGGCCGAACTCGGGCTCGCGGAGGGCCGGGGCGTAGCCGAGGCGGAGCCTTCCGGCGCGGGCCCGAGGTCTCCGCCCGCGTCCTCCACCCGGTCCGCGGCACTCCCGCCGTCTTCCCGCCCCGACCCGACGAGGTCGGCGGCGACGACGGTGGTGGGCACGAGGAGGGCGGCGACCCCGGCGGCGGCGATGAGCACCCGCGTACGCCGGGAGAGCCGGGACCACCGGGAGCCCGCCCCCGGCCGAGCGCCACCGGACACAACAGATGGCTCGGACGGCTCGACGGCCTCAGCGACTTCGACGCCTTCGGGAACAACAACGGGCAGCGGCACAGAAGCAGGAGCCGGCGCAGACTCGGCCGTCCCCGGTGCCGCGCCCACCGGAGGCCGACGCCGCGCCGCGTCCGCCACGATCCACCGCCGGTGCACCTCCACCAACTCGTCGCCGGACGCCCCGCACACCCGCGCGAACCGCTCCACCGGGGCGAACTCGTTGGGCACGGCGTCCCCGTTGCAGTACCGGTGGAGCGTCGACGTGCTGACGTGCAGCTTCCCCGCCAGCACACCGTAGCTGCGCCCCGAACGGTCCTTCAGATCCTTCAGCAGAGCCGCGAACTCCACAGCCTCCGGCGTCGCCACGACGGCGTTCCCCTTCCTCGTGCGTCCCGGAACGGCGTTCCAGGGACGCGGAATCCCCGCAGGTCACCGTACGCGTAGTCGTTCCAGCATCCCCAATGGTTCAGCAGGCGTTGCGGTCGGAATCCGCCATCCCACAAGCTCGGACCAGACCTCAGCAGGACCGAGCAGGACCCAGCAGGACCACGGGCCGGCCGTTCAACCGGACCAACACACCAACCGATCACGGGGAGTACCACCGCCATGCGCACCAACCGCATCCGCACCACCGCCCTCGCCGCCACCGCCCTCATCGCCGCCCTCTCGCTCACCGCCTGTGGCGGCGAGGACAAGGCCATGGGGACGAAGGCGGCCGACTCGACCGGGACGGCGGCCCCGGCGGCGACGAGCACCGACGCCACCGCTACGGACGGCACCGACGCCACGGCACAGCCGGACGCACCTCAGGCCGGCAAGGCCGAGACGCAGACCGTCCCGGCCGAGGGGAAGCACGCCGGCGGCAACGGCAAGAAGCCGGAGGCCGCGCCGAACGCGAAGGCCCCGGCGTCGATCCCGGCCTGCACGACCACCAACTCCAAGGTGACGGTCTCCTCGGTGAGCCGCCCGATCAACCACCTGCTGCTCACGGTGACCAACACCGGCTCCGCCAACTGCGCCGCGTACAACGCGCCGTTCCTCCGCTTCGACGGCGCCCAGGCCGTGTACCCGGTCTACGACGACAGCCAGCCGCAGTCGGTCGTCGTGCTCTCCCCCGGCAAGAAGGCGTACGCGGGCATCGCGCTCCTCGGAGAGCCCGGCCAGAACGAGCCGGTCAAGAGCGCCAACCTCGGCGTCATCATGGTCGACAAGAACAACCAGTCGAAGGGCGAGACCACGCTGAAGCTCCCGGCGGAGACCTACACGGACGGTCTGGGCTTCGTCACCTACTGGCAGTCGGACGTCGAGAGCGCCCTGATGTACTGAGCGGACGCGGCATCCCAGGCCAGCGCCTGACGTGCGGTAACTGTGCGCGACCCGTACACATTTGTTGTACGGGTCGCGCAGGCGTGAAGTGGGTTCCGGGGTGGGAGTGGGAACCGTATGCACCCCAGAAAGCGACAGCGTAAGAACGCGTCGACCATGAAGCTCGTGGGCAAGCTGCTGGCTCGGTTCCGCACCGAGGCGGGCCTGACACAGGTCGAACTCGCCCAGGCCTCGGGCGTACAGGAGGACACGATCGCCTCCGTCGAACAGGGCAGGCGCTCCCTGGTCCCGGATCTGGCGGAGACGATCGACGATCTGCTGGACACCAAGGGCGCGCTGGCGACGGCGGTCGACAACATGCCGGAAGTCGACCTGATCCCGCTGTGGGCCGAGGACTACATCGACATGGAGCAGGACGCGCTGGCGCTGTCCTGGTACGACAACCAGGTCATCCCGGGCCTGCTCCAGACGAAGGTGTACGCGCAGGCGGTGTTCGGCAACAAGATCCCGGTCTACAGCCAGGAGGAGATCGAGACGCAGACGGCGACGCGGCTGCAACGCCAGCAGATCCTGGACCGGAAGAAGCCGCCGACCACCAGCATCGTGATCTGGGAACCGATCCTGATGATGAAGCTGACGTCGGACGAGGAGCACAGGGAACAGCTCCGCCACCTCTACGCGATGGCCCAACTCCCCGGCGTCTGTCTCCAGGTGCTGCCCCTCGACAGCAGGGTCCACGCGGGCATCGATGGCCCCTTCATCCTCCTGGAGACACCGGACCACCAACACGTCGCGTACACCGAGACCCAGCGCGGCAGCCAGCTGATCTCCGACCGGAACGAGGTCAGCATCCTCGCCCAGAAATATGCGATGCTGCGAGCCCAGGCGCTCAGCCCTGTGGAGACCCTGCGCCTACTGGCACGCTTACTGGGAGAGACATGAGCACCGCACTGAACTGGTTCAAGTCGAGCTACAGCGGCAGCGAAGGCGGGGCCTGCCTCGAAGTCGCCTACGACTGGCGGAAGTCGAGCTACAGCGGCAGCGAAGGCGGGCAGTGCCTCGAAGTCGCTTACGACTGGCTGAAGTCGAGTCACAGCTCCGACGAAGGCGGGGCCTGCGTCGAGATCGCCGCGCACCCCGCCGCCGTCCACGTCCGTGACTCCAAGGACATCGAGGGCCCGACCTTCACCGTCGCGCCCACCGCCTGGTCGGCGTTCGCCGCCTACGCGGCCACCGCCTGACCCTCATCACCTCTCACCGTCGTCATCCCGCCCGGACCGTCTCGTAACGGAGCATCGCGACCCCGTTCCCGAAGGTCCGGGTCTCCACCAGCCGGAGCATCTGCCGCTCCTCCGCGTCCTGGAAGAAGCGGCGGCCCCGGCCGAGGATGACCGGGTGGACGTAGATCCGGTACTCGTCGATCAGATCCGCCCGCCGGAACGACTCCAGCAGATCCGCGCCGCCGACCGCCAGATCCCCCGACGCGGCGTCCCGCAGACCGCGCACCTGCTCGGGGTCGACCTCGTGCAGCAGGGTCGCGTTCGGCCCCACGCTCTCCAGCGTCCGCGAGAAGACGAACTTCGGCATGTCCCGCCAGATCCCCGCGAATTCGGCCATCGGGCCCTCGTTGTCCGGGTCCTGATCGGCGGTCGGCCAGAACTCCTCCATCAGCTCGTAGGTGACGCGCCCCTCGACGAAGCCGCCCATGGTCCGGAAGTAGTCGTTGAAGTGCTGGTGGACTTCCTCGTCGACGGTGTGCCAGTCGATGTCGTGGTCGGGCCCCTCGAAGAATCCGTCGAGGGAGAGCGAGATGGACGTGACGATCCTGTTCACCGGGGGCTCCTGTCGGATCGGCCCGGTCGACGGGAACGACGACCGGGCGGCGCGCAACGGGCTTCGACGATAAGCCCGGGCACTGACAGCCGGGCCTAGCCGCGCCCGCCCCCCTGCGCGGCCCCCGGCCGTCTCCCCCGTACGGTCCCCCGCCGGTCCAGCTCCTCCCGCCAGTCCCGCTCGACCGGCTCGTCCGGCCGTACGGTCTCCGCCAGCGACGCGAGGATCGGCTCGGCGGTGGCCCAGAGCAGCGCGCCGCCGACCCCCGGCACGACCGTGCGCCGCGCCCCGGGGATGCGGGAGACGAGCCGCCGGCCCAGGTCGGGCGAGTGGGAGGCGTCCTCCTCGCCGTACCAGACCTCGACCGGGACGCTGATCGCGCCGAGGTCGATGGGCCAACGCCCCATGGCGAGCACGGTGTCACGGGCGTACCCGGCCGCCGCGCCCTGGCAGAACGCCTCGTCGAGGGCGCGGCCGTAGGCGGCGGCGAAGCCGGGGTCCTCGTACACGGCGAGGTCACACGCCGGGCTGGTGGCCAGAACCATCCGCCGCATCGCGTCCGCGTCGAACCCGGCGAACACCTTCTCCGCCCCGACCGGGTCCTCCGCCACCCGCGCGACCAGGCCCCGCAGATCGTCGGGCAGGGCAGCGGCGAACTCGGGGGCCGCGACCTCGTCGGCGGCCGAGACGAGCGTGAGCGCGGAGACGACGCCCGCCGCCGCGCAGGCGAGGGCGAAGGGCGCGCCCTGGGAGTTCCCGAGCATGGCGGGACGCGGGCCCAGTCCGCGCAGCGCGGTCAACTCCCGTACGTCGTCCGCGAAGTCCGCGAAGGTCCGGTCGGGCGCGGGCGTGGAGACCCCGAGCCCGGGACGGTCCACCGAGACCAGCCGGACGCCCTCGTTCTCGACGGCCCCGGCCCCGATCCCGAGCCACCGGCTGGTCGCGGCCCCGGGCGAGAGCAGGACGGGCAGCCCATCCTCCGGCCCCCACTCGGCCCAGCCGAGCACCCTCCCGTCGGAGAGGCGGGTGGTTCCGAGGCGGGCGGGATCATCGACGTACAAACTCATGCCCGACATCATTATCCAGCCACCCCCGCCCCGCACCGGCTTTCGAACCCTGGGCCCGGCGCGGAGGTCAGCGGCAGCGAAGAGGTTGTCGTGCGTCAGTGCCACCGCCCCGCACATGGCCAGTGCCACCGCCCCACCGCCGCGCACATCGCCAGTGCCGCCGCCCGGCACGTTGTCAGTGCCGCCGCCTAGGCTCCCCACCATGGCGACGCTCCCCAATCCACTCCCCTCCCTGGCCACTTCCGGCCTGGACCTCCCGTCCGGCTCCCTGGTGGACGCCACGCTGGACGGGCCCTGGCACGAGCCACTGCTCTGGTACGCGGACGGCCCGGCGGCCCCGCGCGACTGGTCGGACCTGCGGGCGGCCGGGCGGCGGGTCGGGCTGCTGCCGGTGCTGGTCACGGGCGGCCCGCGCGACCAGTGGCCCGAGGAGTGGGACCTCTGCCCGGACGACACGTCGTATCCCGGCGACCACGACGCCGACGAGGTCCTCGCGGGCTACTGGACGGCGTACGCGGCCGACGAGGTCGGCGACGGCGCGGCGGCCGGGGAGAGCGGGGAGGGGGCCGAGGGGCCCGGCTCCTGGCCCGGCCTCGCGCCCGCCCCCGCCCGGGAGGCGGCCGAGGACGCGGACACGGCGGCCGCGGGACTCGCGGGCGTGATCGCCGCCGACGCGGACGAGTGGCTCGGCGGGGCGCGGATGGCCCTCGTCCCGGCCCGCCGCAGCGCCGACATACCGGCGGCGATCGGCTGGTCCGGCCCGATGAACCACGAGAACGACGTGGCCCGGCTCTGCGCGGTGCTCCGCTCCTGGGAGGACCGCTACGAAGCCCGGGTCGTGGTGCTCGGCTTCGACACGATGATCGTCTCCGTGGGCCGCCCGCCCGCCACGATCGAGGAGGCCCGCGCCCTGGCCGCCGAGCACTACGCGTTCTGCCCGGACAACATCGACCAGTCCCCGCCGTACGACCTCGACGCCTACGCCGAGAAGGCCGTGCTCAACCAGGAAGCGTGGTCGTTCTGGTGGGACTAGACACGCCGGGACCGGAAACGGAAGAGGGACCGGGAACGGGCAAGAGCCGTCCGGCCGGTCAGCGGTCGGACCTCAGCAGCATCAAGAAGTGGTGGCGCACGCTCGGCGGCGACGGCTTCGCCGTCCTACCGCCGCCGACCCGGAGCCGCTACACGCAGTCCGACGGCCACGAGGACGCCGCCGAGATGTTCGCGACCCGGTCCCTCCCCGCCGACACCTCCTTCGCCTACTGGCACTGGCAGTCCCAGGCCGCCTTCGACCGCTCCAGCGGCCTGACCGGCGAGCTGTACGTGCACTGGGGCGGCGACCACGCCACCGTCACCGCGGGCCTCGGCGACGGCCCGCACGGCTACCGGATCCTCAACGGCGGCCCCGAGGGCGCGTTCCGGCTCGACAAGGTCACGGAGAAGGACGACGACGGGATCCCCGACCCCGAAAACCCCGCCGGAGTACGCCAGTTCCTGGACAGGCTCCGCAGCCCCCTCGTGAACCGGCCCGGCCGGCCCCGCCGCCACGACGCCCCGCTGACCGCCGCCGAGGAACGCTGGCTGCACGACCGGCTGCACGATCCGGTGGAGCTTTCCGGGGCTGCGGGATTCGTCACCGCGCTGGAGTCACGACAGGCACTGACCCCCGAGGAGACGTCACGGCTGCTGCCGGCCTGGCGGACGGAGTACGCCGGACGGCTCACCGAGTGGCCCGCCTGGGCGGCCCTGCTGGACGCCCTGCTGCGCCACGACCACGAGGAGGTCTGGGACACGGTGGCGTGCCTCGGCCCCCAGGCGTCCGACGTCCTCGGCGCGGCCCCCTCCCCCCGGGCCCTGGACATCCTGCGCGAGTGGTCGCTCGCCGGCCATCGCACCGCGATCCGCGCCTGGCTCGACGTGCACCGGGCGGTCCACGGAACCGACCCGGTGCAGACGGCCCGCGCGCTCGCCGCGGAGCTGACCGAACACCTCGCCCCCGAGGCGTCCCTGAGCAGCCTGTTCGCCGCGCTCAGCGCCACCGTCACGAAGGACTGGCGCACCGCCCGGCCGACGGCGGACCACAGTGCCGCCCAGGCGTTCGCGGCCCTCACCGCCGTCCGCCTCGCCACCGACGACGACCTGCCGCGCCCTCTGCGCGTGGCCGCCGCGCGCAGGGCGTACGACCAGGTCGCCCACGTACGGGAGCAGGCGGCCCAGCACCCCGGAGTCACCGAGGCCGAAGTGCTCGCCGCCGCCGACCGCTACGACGCCGCCCGCGACGGCCTGCTCGCGGGCACCGGCCCCGACCTCACCGGTTACGAGGGCGGGCTCGGCGACCTCTACCACCGCTACCGCACCCCGGCCCCCGCCGACGTCCAGTGGCTGCGCGACCGGGTGGCCGACCCGTCCACCGGCGTCCAGGGCATCGCGTTCTGCCTCGAACTGCTCCTCGCCCACGGCGAGGCGGGCGAGGCCGAGCTGGACGCACTCCTGCCGCGCTGGAAGAAGGAGCTGACCAAGCAGTACCGCACCACGTACACCGAGTGGCGTCACCCCCTGGTCACCCTGACCTGCCTCGCCCTCGACCTGAACCACCCCGCCGCCGCCGACCTGACGGCCTGGTGGGCGAAGCCCGAACCGCTCTGGAAGAACCCGGTCCGGCTGCTGACCCACCTCGGCGCACCGGACGAGACGAAGGCCGCCGAGCTGTGGGACTTCGTGGCCTCCGGCGCGGACGACAACGGGCAGTTGATGACCTGGGTGCTGCTCCGCGCCCGGCTCGACGGCACGCACCCGCTGCACGTCGCCGAGCGGCTGATCGGTAAGCCGGGCATCCGCGCGTACGTCCTGCACCGCGTACTGATCGGGGTGGCCGACCCGGCCCAACCGCTCTGGCACTACGCCGTCGACCCGCGCAGCCACAGCTGGCTGCGGCGCGCCCAGGAGGTCACGGACGATCCCGCCCTCACCGACGCGGCCCGCGCGATCGGCCTGAAGACGGCCCGCGAGCACTACGTCTTCCGCTACCCGGACCAGGTCCGCCCGGCCCTCACGGACGGGCAGTTGGCGGCGGCCCACGCCTGGGCACAGGCCCGCGCCGACAGGACCGCCGCGGACTGAGCCCTCGTACTCATGCGGGCGGCAGACCCCCGGGGGTTGACTCGGACCCATGAGCGAGAACAGCCACGACAGCGGCAGCACCCCGGCGACCACCCCCGCGCACGCCCCCGACCTCCGTGCGTGGGTCGCCCCGCTGATCTCCACGATCGTGACGCTGCCGATGGGACTCGTCGCGCTGTTCATCGGCGGGCTCACCCCGATGGCGTGCGACTCCTGCAACGGGGCGGCGGCCGACCGCTTCGACGCGAGCTTCACCACCGCGTGGACCGTCCTGTGCATCGGCCTGATCCTCGCCCTGATCGTGCTGGTCGCCGCCTGGGCCGTCCCCCACCAGCTCCGTTACGCCGCCCGGCGGGTGGGCCTGGCCCTCACCGCCCCCACCGTCGTCGGGGTCACTTTCGTAGCATTCATGGCACTGGTCGACTGGCCCTGACAGAAAGTGTCCACCCCCATGAACGACACGAACCTCACGACCACGACGGAAGCAGCCGAAGCCGCAGAACGTCTGATAGCCGAGTTCCGCGCCCTGCCCTCCGACAACGACCGCAAGCGCGAGATCATCACCGAACTGGACGCCAACGCCCAGGCGCTGCCGTTCCTCGTCTCGGTCGTCGCCGACCCCGGCGAGTACGACCTCGCCCGCGTCGAGAGCGCCACCGTCCTGCGCCTGTGGCCCCCGGCCGATCCCGCTCTGCGCCACGAAGCGGGCCGCGCCCTGCTCACCGCACTGCGGGACCCGGAGGAGGACCTGGTCCGGCAGTACGCGGCGATGTCGCTGGCGCCCTACACGGCCGACCCGGTCGTCGCCACGGTCCTGAACACCACCGCACGGGCCGACGAGGACCCGCTCGTACGGGACAGCGCCCGCTTCTCCATCGAGGAGGCCCACCGGCTCCAGGAGACCGGAGCGGGTGGGCCGTGAACCACAACAGGCCGAGCGGACCGGCTCAGCGCCGAGCGTCGCGCCCGAGCCACCCAGCGGCCTCGGTCGCCCAGTAGGTCAGGATCATCTGCGCCCCGGCCCGCCGGATCCCGGTCAGGCTCTCCAGGATCGCCCTGTCCCGGTCGATCCAGCCCCGCTCGGCGGCGGCCTCGATCATCGCGTACTCGCCGCTGATCTGGTACGCCGCGACCGGCACGTCCACGGACTCCGCGACCTTGGCGAGGATGTCCAGATACGGTCCGGCGGGCTTCACCATGACCATGTCCGCGCCCTCCTCCAGGTCCAGCGCCAGCTCCCGCAGCGACTCGCGGGCGTTGGCCGGGTCCTGCTGGTAGGTCTTGCGGTCGCCGGTCAGCGAGGAGCCGACGGCCTCGCGGAAGGGGCCGTAGAAGGCGGAGGAGTACTTCGCGGTGTAGGCGAGGATCGACACGTCCTCGTACCCGGTCTGGTCCAGGGCGTCGCGGACGACGCCGACCTGGCCGTCCATCATCCCGCTGGGGCCCACCACATGGGCCCCGGCGTCCGCCTGGACCTGGGCCATCTCCGCGTACCGCTCCAGGGTCGCGTCGTTGTCCACACGGCCGTCGCCGTCGAGGACTCCGCAGTGGCCGTGGTCGGTGTACTCGTCCAGGCACAGGTCCGACATCACGACCAGGTCGTCGCCGACCTCCTCGCGGACCGCGCGCAGGCCGACCTGGAGGATGCCGTCCGGGTCCGTGCCCACCGTGCCCCGGGCGTCCTTCTTCGCGTCCTCCGGCACACCGAAGAGCATGATCCCCGAGACGCCGGCCGAGACCGCCTCGACGGCCGCCTTCCGCAGGGTGTCCAGGGTGTGCTGGTACACGCCGGGCATCGACGAGATGGCGACCGGGGCGTCGATGCCCTCCCGCACGAACGCGGGAAGGATCAGGTTCGCGGGATCGAGCCGTGTCTCGGCGACCATCCGCCGCATCGCCGGGGTCGTCCGCAGCCGCCGGGGGCGGGAGCCGGGGAAGTTTCCGTACGCAGTCATCCTTCGACGATAGACCCGTACGCAGTCAGGTCTTACCGACACCCGCGCCGGGAAAGGCCCGCGAACCGGTGTCGGAAACGGCGGTGGGCCCGGCCGCCGAAGCGACCGGGCCCACCCACCCCCGTACTGCTACTACGTCGTCGTCCGACGCCTGCGCGCACCCGGGCGCCGCTCGCTCGGCCGGGTCACCGGGTCACCGGCCTCCTTCGCCGCGTCCCGGCGCTGCGCGCCGAAGGCGGCGAGCGCCTCGGCGAGCTTGTGCACCGACGGCTCCGGGGACAGCACGTCGACCCGCAGGCCGTGCTCCTCGGCGGTCTTCGCCGTGGCGGGGCCGATACACGCGATCACGGTCACGTTGTGCGGCTTGCCCGCGATACCGACCAGGTTGCGCACCGTCGAGGACGAGGTGAACAGGACCGCGTCGAAGCCGCCGCCCTTGATCGCCTCACGGGTGTCGGCCGGCGGCGGCGAGGCGCGGACCGTGCGGTACGCGGTGACGTCGTCGACCTCCCAGCCCAGCTCGATGAGCCCGGCCACCAGGGTCTCGGTGGCGATGTCGGCGCGCGGCAGGAACACCCGGTCGATCGGGTCGAAGACCGGGTCGTAGGGCGGCCAGTCCTCCAGCAGCCCGGCGGCGGACTGCTCGCCGGACGGCACCAGGTCCGGCTTCACACCGAAGTCGACCAGGGCCGCGGCGGTCTGCTCGCCGACGGCGGCGACCTTGATGCCGGCGAAGGCACGGGCGTCGAGCCCGTACTCCTCGAACTTCTCCCGGACCGCCTTGACGGCGTTCACGCTGGTGAAGGCGATCCACTCGTAGCGCCCGGTGACCAGGCCCTTGACCGCGCGCTCCATCTGCTGGGGCGTACGCGGCGGCTCGACGGCGATCGTCGGCACCTCGTGCGGCACCGCACCGTAGGAACGCAGCTGGTCGGAGAGCGACGCGGCCTGCTCCTTCGTACGCGGGACGAGCACCTTCCAGCCGAACATCGGCTTCGACTCGAACCACGCGAGCTGGTCGCGCTGGGCGGCGGAGCTGCGCTCTCCGACCACGGCTATGACCGGCCGGTGGCCCTCGGGCGAGGGCAGCACCTTGGCCTGCTTGAGGACCTGGGCGATCGTCCCGAGGGTCGCCGTCCAGGTGCGCTGGCGGGTGGTGGTGCCCGCGATCGTCACGGTGAGCGGGGTGTCGGGCTTGCGGCCCGCGGAGACCAGCTCGCCGGCGGCGGAGGCCACCGAGTCCAGCGTGGTGGAGACGACGGCGGTCGCGTCGCTCGCGCCGACCTCGCTCCAGCACCGGTCGGAGGCGGTACGGGCGTCGACGAAGCGGACGTCCGCACCCTGCGCGTCACGCAGCGGCACCCCCGCGTACGCGGAGACGCCGACGGCGTTCGCGACGCCCGGAACGACCTCGAAGGGCACCCCGGCGGCGGCGCAGGCGAGCATTTCCGCCCCCGCGTTCCCGTCCAGGCCCGGGTCGCCCGAAACAGCACGGACCACCCGCCTGCCGCCCTTGGCGGCCTCCATGACAAGATTGGCCGCATCCCTGAGAACGGGTACACCGACGGTTGTTGACGAGGTGTCAACGACGGTCAGCTCAGGGGTGCTCACGCCTGCCCGCGCATGGCTGCGAACGACGTCGAGCACATCGGGCTCGGCGACAAGGACGTCCGCGCTCGCGAGCGCCTCGACGGCGCGCAGGGTCAGCAGTCCCGGGTCGCCGGGACCGGCGCCGAGGAAGGTGACCTGCCCTTGGGCGGACAGGGCCGGAAAGTCGGATGCGGCGGGGCCGGTGGGGCTCAAAGTGCTCGCTCCCCCATAAGACCGGCCGCACCCTTGGCGAGCATCTCGGCCGCGAGTTCGCGACCGAGGGCCGCCGCGTCGTCGTGCGACGTGGGGACGGGACCGGTGGTGGACAGCTGTACCAGCGAGGAACCGTCGGTGGTACCGACGACTCCGCGCAGGCGCAGTTCGTTGACAACCTGTCCGTCGACCAGGAGGTCGGCCAGCGCACCCACAGGTGCGGAGCAGCCGGCCTCCAGGGCGGCGAGCAGGGCACGCTCGGCGGTCACGGCGGCCCGGGTGTACGGGTCGTCGAGCTCGGCGAGCGCGGCGGCGAGGTCGGCGCTGGACGCGGCGCACTCGATCGCCAGTGCTCCCTGGCCGGGAGCGGGCAGGACGGTGTCGACCGGCAGGAACTCGGTCACCTCACCGCTCCGGCCGAGACGGCTGAGCCCGGCGGCGGCGAGAACCACCGCGTCGAGCTCCCCGTCGCGCACGAACCCGATCCGCGTGTCGACGTTGCCCCGGATGGGGACGGTCTCGATCCGCAGTCCGTGGGAACGGGCGTACGCGTTGAGCTGCGCCATGCGGCGCGGCGAACCGGTGCCGATGCGGGCGCCCTGGGGCAGCTGCTGGAGGGTCAGCCCGTCCCGGGCGACCAGCGCGTCGCGCGGGTCCTCGCGCTGCGGCACGGCCGCCAGCACGAGGTCGTCGGGCTGGCCGGTCGGCAGGTCCTTGAGCGAGTGGACGGCGAAGTCCACCTCGCCCCGCAGCAGCGCCTCGCGCAGGGCCGCGACGAACACGCCGGTGCCGCCGATCTGCGCCAGGTGCTCGCGGGAGGTGTCCCCGTACGTGGTGATCTCGACGAGCTCGACGGCGCGCCCGGTCACCTCGCGAACCGTCTCGGCGACGAGTCCGGACTGGGCCATGGCGAGCTTGCTGCGCCGGGTGCCCAGCCGGAGCGGCGCGGAGTTCCGCGCGCCCGGGGATGAGTTGTCGGTCATGACCGCCCTCTATTCGGGTCGTTCAGGTCTGCCCGGGAGACGGCGGCCACCGTCTGCGGGTCGAGGTCGAAGAGTTCTCGCAGCGCGTCCGCGTACCCGGCGCCGCCGGGCTCGCTGGCGAGCTGCTTGACCCGCACGGTGGGCGCGTGCAGGAGCTTGTCGACGACGCGGCGCACGGTCTGGGTGATCTCGGCGCGCTGCTTCTCGTCCAGGTCGGGAAGGCGGCCGTCCAGCCGGGCGATCTCGCCGGCGACCACGCCGGCGGCCATGGTGCGCAGGGCGACCACGGTCGGGGCGACGTGCGCGGCGCGCTGGGCGGCGCCGAAGGCGGCCACCTCGTCGGAGACGATGGTGCGGACCCGGTCCACATCGGCGGCCATCGGGGCGTCGGCGGACGCCTCGGCGAGCGACTCGATGTCGACGAGGCGCACACCGTCGATGCGGTGGGCGGCGCCG
Organism: Streptomyces sp. NPDC091287; assembly: GCF_044768525.1. Lineage (NCBI taxonomy): Bacteria > Bacillati > Actinomycetota > Actinomycetes > Kitasatosporales > Streptomycetaceae > Streptomyces > Streptomyces sp. NPDC091287. Next base: position 13,089 of record NZ_JBIVUV010000036.1, on the reverse strand, counting down.
TCGATGTCGCGCGGCATGGCGAGGTCGAGCAGCGCGAGCCGGACCGGGCCGGTCGACTGTGCGGGCACGGTGACGCGGCGCGGCCCGGTCGGCCGACCGGCCCCCGCGGCGGAGGCGGCGGAACCGTTCTCCACCCAGGCGGCGTGCTGGTCGACATCGGCCGGGGCCGGGGTGACGGTGACCGTCGGCCGCTCGGGCGCGGCGTCCAGGGTCACGCCCAGCGCGTCGGCGAGGGCGTCGGCGGTGAGCACGAGGCCCGTGGAGCCGGTGCAGGAGACGACGATGTCGGCACGTGTCAGTTCGTCACCGACTGCGGACATCTCGACGGCCCGGGCGCGCGCCGTGGTGTCGTCGCCCTGCTGGAGGATCTCCACCAGGCGGTCCGCGCGGGAGCGGGTCCGGTTGGCGACGACGATGTCGGCGACGCCGGTGCGGGCGAGGGTCGCGGCGGCCAGCGAGGACATGGATCCGGCGCCGATGACCAGGGCGCGCTTGCCGTCGGCCCAGCGCTCGGGGTCGGCCCCGGCGGCGAGCTGCTGGAGCCCGAAGGTGACGAGCGACTGCCCGGCCCGGTCGATCCCGGTCTCGCTGTGGGCGCGCTTGCCGACCCGCAGGGCCTGCTGGAAGAGGTCGTTCAGCAGCCGTCCGGCGGTGTGCAGCTCCTGGCCGCGCGCGAGCGCGTCCTTGATCTGGCCGAGGATCTGCCCCTCGCCGACGACCATCGAGTCGAGACCGCAGGCCACCGAGAAGAGGTGGTGGACGGCCCGGTCCTCGTAGTGCACATAGAGATACGGAGTGAGCTCGTCGAGACCGACGCCGCTGTGCTGGGCGAGCAGGGTGGACAGCTCGGCGACGCCCGCGTGGAACTTGTCCACGTCGGCGTACAGCTCGATGCGGTTGCAGGTGGCCAGCACGGCCGCCTCGGTCGCGGGTTCCGCGGCGAGGGTGTCCTGGAGCAGCTTGGCCTGGGTCTCGACAGCGAGGGAGGCCCGCTCCAGTACGGAGACGGGGGCGCTGCGGTGGCTCAGTCCGACGACGAGGAGGCTCATGCCGGCATCACGGCGGGCATGTCCCCGTCAGGTCCCTTCCGGCTGGCGGGCGTGGCCCGCATCGGGGGCGCGCCCTCGTCCTCGGCGGCGGAGTCCTCGCCGGCCTTGCGCTGCTCGTGGAACGCGAGGATCTGGAGCTCGATGGAGAGGTCGACCTTGCGCACGTCGACGCCCTCGGGCACCGACAGCACGGTCGGCGCGAAGTTCAGGATGGAGGTCACACCGGCGGCGACGAGCCGGTCGCAGACCTGCTGGGCCGCGCCGGGCGGGGTGGTGATCACGCCGATGGACACACCGTTGTCGCTGATGATCCGGTCCAGGTCGTCCGTGTGCTGGACGGCGATCCCGGCCACCGGCGTACCGGCCATGGCGGGGTCCGCGTCGATCAGCGCCGCGACCCGGAAGCCGCGGGAGGCGAAGCCGCCGTAGTTGGCGAGGGCCGCGCCGAGGTTACCGATGCCGACGATGGCGACCGGCCAGTCCTGGGTGAGCCCGAGCTCGCGCGAGATCTGGTAGACGAGGTACTCGACGTCGTACCCGACACCGCGGGTGCCGTAGGACCCCAGGTAGCTGAAGTCCTTGCGCAGCTTCGCCGAGTTGACCCCGGCCGCCGTGGCCAGCTCCTCGGAGGAGACCGTGGGGACCGATCGCTCGGAGAGCGCGGTCAGGGCGCGCAGATACAACGGAAGTCGGGCGACGGTGGCCTCGGGAATTCCTCGGCTACGGGTCGCCGGTCGGTGAGTTCGGCCAGTTGCCACGGTGCTCCTGCGGGATGAGCGGGGCTGCAGGCGGCCGTATGTCCCAGGACCGCCCCGTCGAATGCAGGCTATGTCTTTGTGAACGCGTGCACAAAGATAGTGTCCGTTTTGTCCGGTCAAAGTGACCGGGGTCACGCACATTCCCCGTGCGATCCCGGAACCGGGGGCCGCATCAGCCCGTTGCAGCCTCGAAGGGGGCAAAGCGGTACACACTCCTCACAACTAAGCCCCCGAGGCCACTCAAAACGCCCGCAATGTTAACCGGGTTTCGCGTCCGCACCCAGCGCCTTGCGCAGTCTCGCCGGGTCCACGCGCCAGAACGTGTGCTGTTCGTCATCGATCAGCACCACCGGAATCTGCTCCCAGTACTCCTTGTACAGCTCCTCGTCCTCGGTGATGTCCTTCTCCACCCACGACGCACCGGTCTCCTCGCAGACCGCGCTCACCACCGCCCGCGCGTCCTCGCACAGATGACACCCGGGCTTCCCCACCAGCGTGACCACCCGCTCGGCGGGCCTCTTCCTCTTACGTCGCAGCAGAGCACTCATGCCTTCATTCTGCGCCCGCGCGTCACCACCCCGGACCGCCCGGAATCACCCGATTCACCATTCCGACCCGAAGCGTTCACGCCCACGCATCGCGGCAGGTCGGGCAGGTGCGGACGGACTGGCTATGCTCACGGCATGGCCGCTCTTGGATGGCTCACACCCCGTAGGCGTTCCGCTACCGCACGGAGCGTCCTGGCAGGCGAGGCCGCCGCCGAGGCCGCGCGCAAGACCTCGGCCGCCGACGACGAATCCGCCCTCCTGACCAAGGCCCCGGAAGAAGCGGACGCGACACCTCCCGGGGAGCCCGCGTTCCCCGTCGCCGGGGACGACCGCGCCGCCGCCTTCTTCGACCTCGACAACACCGTCATGCAGGGCGCCGCGATCTTCCACTTCGGCCGCGGCCTCTACAAGAGGAAGTTCTTCGAACGCCGCGAGCTCACCCGGTTCGCCTGGCAGCAGGCCTGGTTCCGGCTGGCCGGCGTCGAGGACCCCGAACACATGCAGGACGCCCGCGACAGCGCCCTGTCCATCGTCAAGGGCCACCGCGTCTCCGAGCTGATGTCGATCGGCGAGGAGATCTACGACGAGTACATGGCCGACCGCATCTGGCCCGGCACCCGGGCCCTGGCCCAGGCCCACCTGGACGCCGGACAGAAGGTCTGGCTAGTCACCGCCGCCCCCGTGGAGACCGCCACCATCATCGCCCGCCGCCTCGGCCTGACCGGCGCGCTCGGCACCGTCGCCGAATCGGTCGACGGCGTCTACACCGGCCGCCTGGTCGGCGAACCCCTGCACGGCCCCGCCAAGGCCGAGGCCGTCCGCGCCCTCGCCGCCGCGGAGGGCCTGGAGCTGGAGCGCTGCGCCGCCTACAGCGACTCGCACAACGACATCCCGATGCTCTCGCTGGTCGGCCACCCCTACGCGATCAACCCGGACACCAAACTCCGCAAGTACGCCCGCGCCCGCGACTGGCGGCTGCGCGACTACCGCACCGGCCGCAAGGCGGCCAAGGTCGGCATCCCGGCCGCCGCCGGGGTCGGCGCGCTCGCGGGCGGCACCGCCGCCGCCGTCGCCCTGCACCGCCGCCGCCGCTGACGCGCGCCCGCACCCCGGTCGCACCCTCCGCGCCCCGTGCCCGCCCACCACGAACGGTCACGGGGCGCAGCCACGCCCGGAGCCGGGCGCCCGATCGCGATCGGGTCCGCCGACGCGGGCGACGCCCCCTCCGGCCAGCCGGATCGCCGGCGCCCGGCCACAACCCGTCGCCCCCGTAGACAGATCACGAAGTAATCCGATCAATAAACGGTCACCATGTGCTACTTGATACGTCACTTAGCGATAACAGAAGCGACGGAACCGGTGATTTAGACAACTGGGTGTAGCGCTGCCTGCACGAAGCGTTATTCTCCTCAGACGCATCACGGAACCCGCCACTCGCTACCACGAGTGACGTTTTTCGAACTGCTCGTGATGGAAGCTCTGCCTCTGGGAGTCCCGTGTACCCACACGTCGGGGTTGACGCCTCGGGCCTGGCTACGCTGCGTGCATCGGTCATTGACCGCTTGCGCGGCTTCGTCCCCACCGCGTACGCCGTCCCCGCATTTGCCACCCCTGCACCTGCCGGCCCTTGCTATGCCCTGGCCGAACGCAGTGCGGCGGTCGGAAGACGCGGCACCCGCGCCGCCTCGACCACGTCGACCGTCCGCCGTCCCACCGCCGACAGCGACAGCGCGCGCATGATGGATCTCGTCGAGCGCGCACAGGCCGGTGAGGCGGATGCCTTCGGCCGCCTGTACGACCAGTACAGCGACACCGTGTACCGGTACATCTACTACCGCGTGGGCGGCAAGGCGACCGCGGAGGACCTCACCAGCGAGACCTTCCTCCGCGCGCTGCGCCGCATCTCCACGTTCACCTGGCAGGGCCGCGATTTCGGCGCCTGGCTGGTCACGATCGCTCGCAACCTGGTCGCCGACCACTTCAAATCCAGTCGTTTCCGACTGGAAGTGACCACCGGCGAAATGCTCGACGCCAACGAGGTGGCGCGCAGCCCCGAGGACTCCGTCCTGGAGTCCCTCTCCAACGCCGCCCTGCTCCAGGCCGTGCGGCGACTCAACCCCCAGCAGCAGGAGTGCGTGACCCTGCGGTTCCTCCAAGGCCTCTCGGTCGCGGAGACCGCCCGGGTGATGGGCAAGAACGAGGGCGCGATCAAGACCCTCCAGTACCGAGCCGTACGGACGCTCGCCCGACTCCTGCCGGACGACGCCCGCTGATCCGACCTCTGCGTGACCGTCCCGTCACGCACTGGTCCGATCATCTTTCGTGCGTAACCCAAGTGCCGAGCGCCTCGTTGTGCCGGTTGCAGGCCCCCTGTCGTCGCCCCCTGTCCGTACCCACTCACTCCATCGAGTGGAAACGCTCAAGGTGTGCAACCTTCCGGACCGCCAGGGGAGTCGACCGTCATGACGAGAGGAGGTGCCGCCAGTGATCGCAAACGTTTCGGCACACCGGCGGGCGAACGCCTTCGCCCAGGCCCTGGAAGAACAGAACCCCCAGGGTGCGGCGGCCGTACAGCCCGCGGAACCGGCCGACCAGGCCGACCGCGAACCGCTGTTGGCCCTGGCGAACGGCCTCGGTGAGCTACCGAAGCCGCAGTTGGACCCCGAGGTCAAAATGGTGCAGCGAGCCCAGCTCGTCGCGGCCATGGAGACCATGTTCGCCGAGGGCGGCGCGTCCACGGGCCCTACGGTGCCCGTGCAACGGGGCAAGGGGGCCCACCGGGCCTCACCACTGCGGAAATTGCGACCCCGCTCACGCTGGGCGAAGGGGCTCACTGCCGGCGGGCTCACCGTCGGCGTGGCCGCGGGAGCGTTCGGCGGCGTGGCAGCCGCCAGCTCCGACGCCCTCCCCGGTGATTCGCTCTACGGACTGAAACGCGGGATGGAGGACATCAGCCTCGGCATGGCCAAGGGCGACGCCGACCGCGGCGAGGTCTACCTCGACCAGGCCTCCACCCGGCTCAGCGAGGCCCGCAGACTCATGGAGCGCGGCCGGTCCGGCGCACTCGACCACGAATCCCTCGGCGCCGTCAGACGCGCGCTCAACGGCATGTCCCACGACGCCTCCGAGGGCCACCGACTGCTCCACTCCGCCTACCAGCGCGACGGAGCGATCGGCCCCATCCAGACCCTGGACACCTTCTCCCGCTCGCACCGCGACGCCTGGAGCAGCCTCCGCGACCGGCTGCCCGTCCAGCTCACCGACGTCCGCGACGAGGTCAGCTCCGTCTTCGACGCCATAGAGGACGAAGTCGCACCGCTCCAGTCCCTCCTCCCCCGCCCCCCGGGCACGGAAAAGGGCACCGGACGCTCCGACGCCACCACCCCGGACACCGGCTCGCCCCGGACCGACGCCCCCGCACCCCCCGCCGCCCCCGAGAAGCCAGGGGACCGCACCGACGGCGAAACCACCCCCGAGCCCTCCGGCCCGTCGGACTCCGCCGACGCCACCCCGGAGGACGGCCTGCTGGGCGGCGGTACGGACGGCCTGCTGGACGAACTCCCGACGGACGGCCTCACCCCGCCCTCCCCCGAAGGCCGGCCCAGCCCACCCGCCGCCCCGGACGTCACCCTCCCCCCGCTCCTCCCGGGGCTCCTCCCCGGCCTCGGCATCGACGGCGAGAACCTCAAGCCGTAGACGGGCGGCTACGACGGGAGGGGGGCCGGTACGCGATCCGCGTACCGGCCCCCCTCCCGTCGTAGCCGAGCAGGTCAGAAGAACACCGACCGCCGCTGCACCAACAGCTTGTACAGCGTGTGCTGGATCTGCTCACGCACCTGGTCCGTCAGATTGAACATCAGCATCGGGTCCTCAGCCGCCTCCGGCGGATACCCGTCCGTCGGAATCGGCTCACCGAACTGGATCGTCCACTTCGTCGGCAGCGGCAGCGCGCCCAACGGCCCCAGCCACGGGAACGTCGGCGTGATCGGGAAGTACGGGATGCCCAGCAGCCGGGCCAGCGTCTTCGCGTTCCCGATCATCGGGTAGATCTCCTCCGCGCCCACGATCGAGCACGGCACGATCGGCGCCCCCGCCCGCAGCGCCGTCGACACGAACCCGCCCCGGCCGAAGCGCTGAAGCTTGTAACGCTCGCCGAACGGCTTGCCGATGCCCTTGAACCCCTCCGGCATCACCCCGACGATCTCGCCCATCTCCAGCAGCCGCTGCGCGTCCTCCGCACAGGCCAGCGTGTGCCCCGCCTTGCGCGCCAGCTCGTTGACGACCGGCAGATGGAAGACCAGATCGGCCGCGAGCAGCCGCAGATGCCGGTCCGCCGGATGGTTGTCGTGCACCGCGACCTGGAGCATCAGCCCGTCCAGCGGCAGCGTCCCGGAGTGGTTGGCCACGATGAGCGCCCCGCCGTCCGACGGGATGTTCTCGATGCCCTTCACCTCGACCCGGAAGTACTTGTCGGCCAGCGGCCGCAGCATCGACATCAGGACCTGGTCGGTGAGCTCCTCGTCGTAACCGAACTCGTCGACGTCGTAATCACCGGTGACCCGCCGCCGCAGGAACGCGAGCCCGCCCGCGATCCGCCGCTCCCAGCCGCCGGAGGAACCGTCCACGTCCACCGCGCCACGGGGCTCCCGGCCCCCCTCGCCCGCCTCGGCCTCCGCCTCCGGGGACAGCCCGGGGGGCTCGGGGACCTGCGCCCCCGGCAGCGCGCTCACCGGGGCCGCGGAGCCGTCGCCCCGACCGCCGCCGGGACCGCCCGCCCCGGTCCGGCGCCGCGCCGGACGCGACGCGCCACCGGACCGCGAACGGTCGTCGTCGAACGGAATGACCTTGGCGTCCGCCATCGTCGGTGCGCTCCTCTACCTGGCGCCGTGAGTCGTCTGTACCGCACCGGCCCCGCGCTCCCGCGGCCCGGCGCCTCCCGGAAGCGGCAACGCCGCCAGCCGGTCCACCGCCCTGCCCACCGTCTCCGGCGGCAGCAGCCCCGGCCCCCGGCTCCGCGCGAACTCCGCGAACGTCTCCGCCGTGGTGAACTTCGGCCGGAAACCGAGGGTCTCGCGCATCTGCACCGTCGAGACCACCCTGCCATGGGTGAGCAGCCGGATCTGTTCCGGCGAGAAGTCGGTCATGCCGATCGTACGGAGCGCCGAGCCGACCCAGGTGACGGCAGGCAGCAGCACCGGCACCGTCGGCTTCCCCAGCCGCCGCGAGCACTGCGACAGCAGCAGCACCCCGTCGCCGGCGATGTTGAACGTGCCGCTGTTCAGCGTCCCGCGCCGGGGCTCGCTCGCCGCGATCCCCAGGACGTCGATCACATCGTCCTCGTGCACGAACTGGAGCCGGGGGTCGTAGCCGAAGACCGTCGGCAGAACAGGCAGCGACAGATAGTCCGCGAGCGGCGAGTCCGGCCGGGGACCCAGGATGTTGGCGAACCGCAGCACGCACACCGCCACATCCGGCCGACGGCGGGCGAAGCCCCGTACGTACCCCTCGACCTCCACCGCGTCCTTCGCGAAGCCGCCGCTGGGCAGCGACTTGGGCGGAGTGGTCTCGGTGAACACGGCGGGATCGCGGGGCGCCGACCCGTACACGCTCGTACTGGACTTCACCACGAGCCGCCGCACCGTCGGGGACTTCTGACAGGCGCCGAGCAGCTGCATGGTGCCGATGACGTTGGTCTCCTTGATCGCCGTCCGGCCGCCGGCGCCGAGCGCCTTGCCGGACACGTCCAGGTGCACGACCGTGTCGACAGCGTGCTCGGCCAGGATCCGCGCCAGGGCGGACTGCCGGATGTCCGCGCGCACGAACTCCGCGCCGCCCAGCTCGTGGGCGGGCGCGACCGCGTCGACAGCGATCACCCGGTCCACCCCGGGCTCGCACTGGACGCGCCGGACGAAGCGGCCCCCCAGCTGCCGGGCCGCTCCTGTGACGAGCACGACCTTGCCCAAGACCCGGCTCCCCTGCTTCCCGCGGTAACTTCCCTGGCCGTCACCGTAGCGGGTGGACGCCGCCCTGTGACGACCCCGTGCTCCGAAACGCACCGCAGCCCCTCCACCGGAACGGTGGAGGGGCTGCGGATCTCACGAACTGCGTTCGCTTACTTCTTGTTGCGACGCTGAACGCGCGTGCGCTTGAGCAGCTTGCGGTGCTTCTTCTTGGCCATCCGCTTGCGCCGCTTCTTGATAACAGAGCCCACGACTACCCTCGCTCACTTCATTTTCACTGGTGCGGGGCGTCTGGGCCCACACGACCTACGTCGGCCTAGCCTACCCGCCACCGTCCGAGGGACGTAATCCGCAGGCAACCTCAGGCTGATTCCACCCCCACAAAGGACTCGCGGAGATACGCGTGAACCGCTTGCTCCGGCACCCGGAAGGACCTGCCCACCCGGATCGCCGGCAGATGACCACTGTGCACCAAGCGGTACACGGTCATCTTCGACACTCGCATGACCGAGGCGACTTCCGCCACGGTCAGAAACTTGACCTCGTTGAGAGGCCTCTCGCTGCCAGCAGCCATGACCCACCTGTACCTTCCGCACCGGACGCGCACCGGCTTCCCCTCCGGTGACTCTTCGTCGCTGTGCGCTCACTCCACAGGTTAGGGGCGCGTGGTGCGAGTGGGGAAGAGGAGAGACAGCCGACGGCCTACTGTGACAGACGGGCCCGATTGAGCACATAGCGCGTCAACGGCCGGTAAAACGGCGCCCGTACGCCGTCGTCGAGCGGAACGACGACGGACACCCGCCCCTCCGCCTCTCCCACGAACAGCGCCGGATCATCCGTGTCCGCCGGCCCGATCGCCTCGATCCCCAGCTGACCTGCACCGCAGACCCAGCCGTGATCCCCGATCACCAACTCCGGCAGCACCCCGAGCCGCTCCGCCGCGTCCTGGAGCGCGAGCCGCACCGGAAGCGGCGAATGCGTGTGCGCGCCGGTCTCACCCCCCGTGGGCCGCCCCCCCGGTTCGCGCACCAGGGCGACACCCCGTACGTAATCGAGGCTGTACGTGCGTACGCCGAACCGGGTCGTTATGTCGACACATCTCCCCTGCGCGGGGGTGAGAACAGGACACCCCGCCGCCGACAGAGCGTCTGCCAGCCCGGCGTAGAAACCGAGCAGCCGGTGCGGATGACCGGTCCCCAGCAGCACCGGAGCCCGACGCTCCGCCACCAGCGCCAACCGCTCGGCGAACGCGTCCAGCGCGGCCACCGTCCGCTCCGGATCGATCGCGTCGGGACCGCTCACATGCGTGGGATCCGCCGAGACCCCGCACCGGTCCGCCATCAGCCGCAACAGCTCGCCCTCGCCCCAGGCCCGCTCGGGCGCGAGCCCCAGCATCACCCGCGGATCCCGCGCGGCGAACAGCCGGTAGCTGCGCAGACTGGTCTCGCGCGACGTGGCCACGGGCCCGGCCAGCCGGGCCGCCAGCAGATGGGCGCGCAGCGCCCCGGTGCTCAACACCCCTGGGATGCTGCCGTACCCCGAAGCCCCGCGGGCAGGAATCCCGTTACGCCCCACCGTTGGCGTAACGCACGGCACAATGCCCCCGCACCGCCCGGGCCTCAGGTCAGCAGCCCCCGCAGCGGGAACGCCGCCTTCCGGGACGCCAGCACCGCCTGGTCCAACCGGTCCGCCGGGTCGTACCCGTCCTCCCAGGAATTCCACGACGGCGTACGCCCGTCCGTCATCCTGCCCGGCCCCAACTGCCGCGTACGGGCGTAGACGAGATCCCGCCAGGACGGCGGCACCACCGACTCCGGATCGACGGGAGCGTGCGCCGCGATCCCGACGAGATGCGTCCACGACCGGGGCACCACATCCACCACCGCGTACCCGCCGCCGCCGAGCGCCACCCAGCGCCCGCCGTCCGCGTACCGGTGGGCCAGCTCGTGGCAGGACTCCATGACCGACCGCTGCGCGTCCAGGGAGACCGCGAGGTGGGCCAGCGGGTCCTCGAAGTGCGTGTCGGCCCCGTGCTGGGTGACGAGCACCTGGGGCCGGAAGTCGGCCAGCAGCTCGGGCACCACCCCGTGGAACGCCCGCAGCCACCCCGCGTCCCCGGTCCCGGCCGGCAGCGCCACGTTGACCGCGGAGCCCTCCCCCGCCCCGGACCCGGTCTCCTCCGGCCACCCGGTCTGCGGGAAGAGGGTCCTCGGGTGCTCGTGCAGCGAGATCGTCAGGACCCGCGGGTCCTCCCAGAACGCGGCCTGCACCCCGTCCCCGTGGTGGACGTCCACATCGACGTACGCCACCCGCTCGGCGCCCAGCTCCAGCAGCCGGGCGATGGCGAGGGCGGGGTCGTTGTAGACGCAGAACCCGGCGGCCGACCCGGGCATGGCGTGATGCAGTCCCCCGGTGAAGTTCACCGCGTGCTCGCACTCACCCCGCCACACGGCCTCGGCCGCACCCACCGACAGCCCCGCGATCAGCGCGGACGCCTCGTGCATCCCGGCGAACGCCGGATCATCCACGGTCCCGAGCCCGTAGCCCTGGTCGGCCGCCTGCGGATCCACGGAGGCGGCGCGCACCGCCGCCACGTAGTCCTGCCGGTGCACGAGCCGCAGGGTGGAGTCCCCCACGGGCTTCGCGGACCGCAGATCCACCGCCCCGTCGAGCCCGAACGCCCGTACCAGCCCCATCGTCAGGTCCAGCCGGACCGGGTCCATGGGGTGCGTCTCCCCGAAGTCGTATCCCGTAACTGCGTCATCCCACATCAGCTGTGTGCGGCCGCTCATGCCCGCCACCGTATCGGGCGGGCTCCGGCCCGAACGCGCGGGCATACACGAGCGTCACCAGCACCAGAACCATCGGTACGAGCATGGCGCCGCGATAACTCCACGCATCCCCCAGAGCGCCCACGAGCGGCGAACCGACCAGAAACCCCACATAGTTGAAGATGTTCAACCGGGCCACGGCCGCGTCGCTGTTCCCCGGGAACATCCGCCCGGCCGCCGCGAAGGTCTGCGGCACGATCACACAGAGCCCGAACCCGAGCATCGTGAACCCGAGCATCCCCACCCAGGCCCCGGGCGCCACCGCCACGACCGCGAACCCGCCCGCCGCCAGCAGACTCCCGCCCCGCACCACCGCGACCGCCCCGAACCGCCGCACCCCGAGGTCCCCCACGGCCCGCCCCAGCAGGGTCGTCACCATGTAGACGTTGTACGGAACGGTCGCGAGCTGCTCCGAACTGCCCAGCACGTCCTGGAGGTACTTGGCACTCCAGTTGGAGACCGTCGAGTCCCCGATGTACGCGAAGCTCATGACGAGGCACAGCGGCAACAACAGCCGGAACGACACGGCCCCGCCGGCGCCGGCGGGGCCGGGCTCCTTCTCCTCCGGCCCCTTGCCCTCCGTGTACCACCGGCTCCCCACCAGCGCGGCGGGCAACAGCACCACCACGACGGGCAGGTAGGACACGAGCAACGACAGATCCCACCGCGCCCCGGCCCACGCCAGGGACGCCCCCGCGATCCCGCCGAGGCTGTAGGCGGCGTGGAAGCCGAGCATGATGCTGCGCCCGTACGCCCGTTGGAGGCTGACGCCCAGCATGTTCATCGAGGCGTCCAGCGCCCCGACGGCCAGCCCGAAGACGCCGAGCGCGACGGCGACGTGCCACACCTCCCGCCCCGCGCCCACCCCGAGCAGGGCGAGCAGGACCAGGGGCTGGGACCACCGCAGGACGACACCGGGCCGCACCCGCGCGACCACCTTCTCGGTGGCGACGCTGCCGGCCCCCGCCAGGATCGGGACAGCGGCGAGGAAGACGGGCAGCAGCCCGTCGGATATCCCGTACTGGTCCTGAATGGCGGGGATACGCGTCACCAGAAGGGCGAAGGCCACCCCTTGAACGCCGAAGCTCAACCCCAGGGAGGCCCTGCCGTGCCGCAAGCCCGCATCAGTCATGGCCGCGAGCGTAGAGCCAGGCTCTACCCAGGGGTAGATGGATCAGGCGAGCAGTTCGGGAAGCTGAGCCATGTCGGAGAAGTGCCCGGTCACTCCGACGAGCCGGTCCGCGGGCATCATCGACGTGAACCCGTACACGTCCATCCCCGCGGCGCGGGCCGCCTCGACCCCGAGCGGGCTGTCCTCGATGACGACGCACCGCTCCGGAGCGACACCCATCCGCTCAGCGGCGTACAGGAACAGGTCCGGCGCCGGCTTGCCTCGCCCGACGTCCTCCGAGCTGAAGATCCACTCCTCCTCGAACCACTGGTCGATCCCCGTCCTGCGGTGCCCGACCCGGATCCGCTCGTGGCTCCCGGAGGAGGCGACGCAGTAGTCCACCCCGTCCGCGACGAGCTTCCCGAGCAGCTCCTCGGCCCCGTCGACGGCCACGAGCTCCCGCTGGAAAGCGGCGAACGTACGGGTGTTGAGCGTGGAGTCGAAGTCCTCGGGCAGCTTCTGCCCGGTCCGCTCCTCGACGAGATCGTGGACCCGGTGCACGGCGGACCCCATGTAGTCACGGAGCGACTCGTCGTACGAGGTGGGGTGACCGAGCTCGGTCAGGTAGCCGGAGAGGACGGTGTTGGCGAGCGGCTCACTGTCGACGAGCACACCATCGTTGTCGAAGATGACCAGTTCGTAGCGCATGGTTCGACCCTAGACGTTCAGAACGCAGAAAAGCCCCGTGCCACAAGGCACGGGGCTTTCCCGGAAAAATTGTTCGGCGGCGTCCTACTCTCCCACAGGGTCCCCCCTGCAGTACCATCGGCGC
>NZ_JBIVUV010000035.1:0-47130 GCF_044768525.1 Streptomyces sp. NPDC091287 | reverse complement strand
TCCACACCTACAACCACCACCGCTGCCACACCGCACTCGGAGGCCAGCCCCCGATCACCCGCGTCAACAACCCTGCGGGTCAATACACCTAGGGCGTGTCCGGCGGATCGTGAGCGGGCCCGCCGGACACGCCCCGGCCGCCGGCTGACCTCTGTGCCGTGGGAGGCCTCGGACCGGGGTCAGCCGGCGGCCGGGGCGCCCGCGGTGGGCAGGGAGACGAAGAGGTCGAAGTACATGCCCGCGGAGATCAGCACGCCGATGGCGCCGAGGGCGACACCGGCCAGGGCGACCGCGCGGATCCAGGTGGGCTGCGGACGCTCGGAGGGGGTGCCGAAGGCGGGGCGGACCAGGACGAAGACGCCGACGAGCAGGGCCAGGACGGCGAAGACGCCGTTGACCAGGGCGGTGGTGTGCCAGGCGTCCCCGTAGATCTCGGAGATCTGCTGGGCCGCGCTGCCGCCGCCGGAGGTCTGGATCTGGCCGATGAGCGTCTCGCGCTCGGCGGCGACCCGGCCGGTCCACGCGCCGGTCAGGGCGACGATGCCGAGGGCGGCGGAGACGACGGCCGCCGCGCCCGCGCCGACGCCGTGCCGGGCCTCGTCGAAGGGGTCGGGCTCCAGGGCGTCGTCATCGTCCTCGTCGTCCGACTGCCCGGCGAGGTCGTCGGGGGCCGTCCCGGAGTCCGCGGTGTCGGACGGCGTGCCGGTGGTGTCCTTCGTGGCGGAGTCCTTCGCGGGGTCCTTCACCAGGGAGTCCTGGGCGGTCGCCTCCTCCGTGACGGCGTCGGCGGTGCCGTCGGCGGGGTCGGTCGTCCCGGCGGGCGGGGTGGTCGTGGACGGGGTCGTCGTCTTGGAGGGGGTGGTGTTCATGCGCCGCACGCTAGGGGGCCCGGATGAGAGCCCGCTTAACGCCGGGGCCCGCGGGGCCCGGGACGGGGCCGCGTCAGGCCCTGGTCGGGGCTCAGCGCCCGGTGCGGGACGGGGCTCAGCGCCCGGTGCGGGCCCGCCATTCCGGGGCGAGGACGGACCAGATCTCGGAGTCGTGGCGTACGCCCCGGTGGACGTAGCTCTGCCGCATCACCCCGTCCCGGGACATACCGAGCCGCTTCGCCACCGCGATCGACCTGGTGTTCGCGGCGGAGGCGACCCACTCCACGCGGTGCATGCCGCGCTCGTGCACCGCCCAGTCGATCAGGCGCTCGGCGGCGCGGGTGATCAGGCCGCGGCCCTGGGCGGCGGGCTCCAGCCACACGCCGATCTCGCAGTTGCCGGACTCCGCGTCGAAGATCCGGAAGAGGACGCCGCCGACGAGGACGCCGTCCAGCCGGATGCCGTACAGCCGCCCGGTGTCCGCCGCCTGCTTCTCCGCGTACCGCTGGAGCAGGGCGCGCGCCGAGTCCAGGTCGGTGACGGACGAGGCGAGCGGGATCCAGGCGTCGACCAGCTCCCGGGCCCGGTCCATGTGGGCGAGGAGCTCCTCGGCCTGCCAGACCTCCAGCGGGCACAGCTGCGCCCCGTCGTCACCCAGGGATACGGCGAACATCGTGCTCCTTCTCGGCGGGCCGGACCATCACCGGCCCGGCACCCTCTTCGGCACCCGTACCGCGTGTCTCCGGGATCTTCGCACGCAGCGGTACGCAGTCGGGCGGCTCGATGCTGATCCTGGGCAGCCGCTTCTCCAGCCAGCCCGGCAGCCACCAGTTCGCCCCGCCGAGCATGTGCATCAGGGCGGGCACCAGCAGGGTGCGCAGGACGAAGGCGTCCAGGGCGACGGCGGTGGCCAGCGCGATGCCGAACATGGCGATGACCCGGTCGCCACTGAGCACGAAGGCGAGGAAGACGGAGATCATGATCACGGCGGCGGAGTTGATGACCCGGCCGGTTTCGGCGAGGCCGACCCGTACGGCCCGCCGGTTGTCGCCGGTCTCCAGCCACTCCTCGTACATCCGGCCCACGAGGAAGACCTGGTAGTCCATGGAGAGGCCGAAGAGGACCGAGACCATGATCACGGGGAGGAAGGGTTCGATGGGCCCGGCGCTGCCGAGGCCGAGCAGTTCGCTCCCCCAGCCCCACTGGAAGACGGCGACGACGACGCCGAAGGAGGAGGCGACGGCGGCCACGTTCATCACGGCGGCCTTGAGCGGGATGCCGATGGAGCGGAACGCCAGGAGGAGGAGCAGACAGCCGAGTCCGATGACGACCCCGACGAAGAGCGGCAGTTTCCCGACGATGATCTCGGCGAAGTCGTCGTAGCTCGCCGTCACCCCTCCGACGTGGGCCTCCAGCGAGGTGTTGTCCTGAACCGGCGGCAGCACGTCGTCCCGGATCCGGTCGACCAGTTCGCTGGTGTCCTGCGACTGGGGGGACGAGTCGGGGACGACGGTGAGGAAGGCGGTGTCGCCGGCGCTGTTGTACGTGACCGGGCCGGCGGACGCGACGCCCTCGGTGGTGCGCAGCTTCTCCGGCAGCGAGTCCAGCGCGAGCCGGTCGTCCGCGCCGTCGAGCTGGGCGGCGATGGTGAGGGGGCCGTTGACGCCGGGCCCGAAGCCGTCGGCGATCAGGTCGTAGGCCTGTCGGGTGGTGGCGGCGGCCGGGTTGTTGCCCTGGTCGGAGGTGCCCAGGTGGAGGCCGAGGGCGGGCAGGGCGAGCACCAGCATGACGACGGCCGCGATGGAGCCGAGGAGCTTGGGGTGCCGCTCCACGAAGGCGGACCAGCGGGCGGCGAAGCCGGTGGGCAGTTCCGGCCGCGGTCCGTGTTCGGCGAGCTGTCGCCTCTCGCGGCGGCTGAGCGCCCGCATCCCGATGAGGGAGAGCAGCGCGGGCAGCAGGGTGACCGAGGCCATCACGGTGAGGACGACGGTGAGCGAGGCGGCGATGGCGACGCCGTTGAGGAAGCCGAGCCGCAGGATCAGCATGCCGAGCAGGGCGATACAGACGGTGGCCCCGGCGAAGACGACGGCACGCCCGGTGGTCGTGACGGCGTTCTGCGCTGCTTCGTCGACCGACATCCCGCGCCGGAGGCCTCTGCGGTGCCGGGTGACGATGAAGAGGGCGTAGTCGATGCCCACGCCGAGCCCGATGAGCATGCCGAGCATCGGGGCGAAGTCCGCCACGGTCATCACATGGCCGAGGAGCACGATGCCCGCGTAGGCGGTGCCCACGGAGACCAGGGCGGTGGCGATGGGCAGCAGGCTGGCGGCGAGCGAGCCGAAAGCGAGGAAGAGCACGACCGCGGCGACGACGACGCCGATGCCCTCGGCGAGGTGGACGGAGGGCGCTTCGGTGAGGGCGACGGCGGTGCCGCCCAGCTCGACCTGGAGCCCGTCGGTCTCGGCTCCCTTCGCGGTGTCGACGAGGGCGCGGGCCTGGGAGGCGGGGATCTCGTCGGCGGGGTGGTCGAAGGTGACCGTGGCGTACGCGGTGTGGCCGTCCTCACTGATCTGACCGGGGCCGGTGCCTCCGTAGGGGCCGGTGACCGCGCCGACGCCCGGCAGCTCCTCGATCGCGTGGAGCGTCCGGGTCATGGTCTGCTCGACGTCGGCGGCCCGGACCGTGGAGCCGGTGGTGTGCCAGACGACGGTGTCGGTGTCGCCGCCGAGGTCGGTGAAGCCGCGGGAGAGCAGTTCGGTGGCCCGGCCGGACTCGGTGCCGGGGACCTCGTAGTCGTTGGAGTAAGCGGAACCCGCGAAGCCCGCCGCGGCGGCGGTCCCGCCGAGGGCGGCGAGCCAGATGAGGACGGCGACGAGACGGTGCCTGATGCACCAGCGAGCGATGGCAGCCAACGGATGAGCTCCCTGTGGGTTTGTGAACATTTACCCACAGATGACGTTATCTGCCCGTAAACATCTCACGACCTTAGGACCGTCACTCTGTCAGCAGAACGTGATCCTTTGTCCGTTTCGTGGCCATGGTCACAGGGCTTGATCCGTTCCCTGCACGGAACGGATCAAGCCCTGTGACCCCCGGGCCGGGTCAGCCGGAGACGCTGGCACGGCCGTTCTCGATGTGGCCCATGAGCCGCCGCCGGAAGCCGTCCTCCCCGTCGACGGTGACGTCGAGGTCGTACCAGCCGTGGGCGTCGGCCGCCGAGTGCACGAGCGCCCGGCTGCGGCCCGGCTTGACCGTGACGCGGCGGGTCCAGTCCCGTACGTCGTCCTCGTCGACGTAGCCGAGCGGCCGCACCACGAAGGTCAGGGTCCGGCGGCCGGTGTTGCGCAGGGTGAGGTGCAGATCGCGGTCGCGGTGGTCGATGCGGGAGGCGACCTCCGCTCCCCCGTCGGCCGGTCCGGCGAACTCGCGCCGGAAGCCGTTCGGCCCGGTGACCGTGAAACGGTACGCCTCCCCGGTCAGCGGGACGGTCCAGTGCGCGGTGTCGGGGACGTCCTTGTGCTGCGGGGCCGGGAACTCACCGGCGTACGGATACAGCGCGAAGTGCGCCGAGGACCGGCCGGTGTTGGCGAGCTCCACGCGCAGGGTGTCGCCCGATCGCCTCGCCCGGGCGTCCGGCTGGTACGGCAGGGGGCGCGCCGGGCGTGCGCCGGGCTCCTGCTCGGGGAGGTGCTGGACGGCGGGCGGCTTCGGCTGCCAGCGCCCGCTGAGCGGCGGGATCGCCCCCGGCTGCTCGACGGCGGGCTGCCGGCGGGCCCGGGTGAAGTCGAAGGCAGAGGTCAGGTCGCCGGTCACGCGCCGCCGCCAGTCGCCGATGTTGGGTTCCTTCACGCCGGTCCAGCGCTCCAGGAAGCGGATGACGGACGTGTGGTCGAAGACCTCGGAGCAGACGTACCCGCCGACGGTCCACGGCGAGACGACCAGCAGCGGCACCCGGATTCCGAGGCCGGTGGGGCGGCCCTCCCACTGTTCGTCGGTGACCTCGGGGGGTGCGACGGGCGGCGGGACGTGATCGAAGAAGCCGTCGTTCTCGTCGTAGTTGATCAGCACGGCGGTGTGCCGCCACACGTCGGGGTGCTTGCCGAGCGCGTCGAGGATCTTGTAGACGACGGTGGCGCTGTGCACCGGCGAGGAGACGCTCGGGTGCTCGGAGTCGATCGCCGAGGGGACCAGGTAGGAGACCGCGGGGAGCGTCCCGGCCGCCACGTCCTTGGCGAACTCGTCCGCCAGCGTCCCGGTCTCCACCCGGCGCAACCCCCGCTCGAACAGGCTGCGCTCACGTCGGTCGAGGGTGGCGACGCCCTCCTCCAGCAGCCCGAGGAGCCGGGTGCGTTCGGTCTCGGACGCGCCCCGGACCTTGGCGTAGAAGGCTTCCATGTAGGTGTGGCCGCCGGTCCTGGCCAGTGCCTTGCGGGCGATCGCCTTGAAGGTGGCGTAGAACTCGATCTGGTTGTCGGTGAAGTTCTCCCACTCGGTGTACGTGCGCCAGCTGCGCCCGGCCTTCTCCAGCCGCTCCGCGTAGGTGGACCAGTCGTAGCCGGGGTGGGTGCCCTCGTTGTACGCGTCGTTGCCGACGGCCCGCTTCCCGTTCGGCTCGAAGCCGGTCTTCCCGCTCCACAGGTGGTTGCGGTTGGGGCTGGTGGAGGTGTGGATCGAGGAGTGGTAGGCGTCGCAGACGGTGAAGGTGTCGGCCAGCTCGTAGTGGAGCGGGATGTCGCGCCGGTCGTAGTACGCCATCGTCGCGGCGGTCTTCGCGCTGATCCAGCCGTTCATCCAGCCGTCGCCCCAGGCCTTCGCGCCGCCGTTCCAGGAGTGGTCGAGGGCGCCGATGTACTGGAGGTCCTTCTTCTGCGCCTCGGCCGCCCCCCGCACCGGGAAGGGCAGTACGGCGGAGCCGGCCGCGGCGGGCTGCTCGAACACCGTTGTGCCGGTGGGCAGTTCGATGGCGTTGCGGTCGCCGAAGCCGCGTACGCCGCGCAGGGTGCCGAAGTAGTGGTCGAAGGAACGGTTCTCCTGCATCAGGATCACCACATGCTTGATGGAGCCGAGGCCTCCCCCGCCGGACCCCGCGTGGGCGGGCTGCGCGGCGATGGCGGCCTGGAGCGACGGCGGCAGGAACGATCCGGCCGCAGCGGCGCCGAGTGCGCCGCCGCCCAGCGCGAAAAGCCGTCGCCGTGACATGTCCGTGGTCAAAAGAGCCTCCTGGTTCCGGTGGTTACAGCCGGGAAGCTAGTCAGCCCAGGTGGCGTCGGGAAGGACTGCGCACGGACCGGTGGTGAACGTCCAAGACGTCAGGCGAGAAGTCCAACCGGCTCTCACACGCCGATGAGGTGCAGCGATGCCCAGAGCGCGAGCGTCGAGGCCAGCAGCGTCGCCGGTACGGTCGCGAGTCCCAGCCGGGTGAAGTGGCCGAGCTCCGGGGCTTCCCCGTGGGCTTGCAGGATGCGCCGCCACAGGAGCGTGGCCAGCGACCCGACGTACGTGAGGTTCGGCCCGAGGTTCACCCCGATCAGGGCGGCGAGCAGCGGTCCCGGCCCGGCCGCCGCGACGATCGGCAGCAGGGCGAGGATCGCGGGCAGGTTGTTGATCAGGTTGGCGAGCAGCGCCGCGACCGCGGCGACGCCGAGCAGCGCGGGAAGGGTGTCGCCGTCGGGCAGCAGGACCGCTGTCCCGTCGCCGAGGCCGTTGTCGACGACGGCCTTGACGACGACGCCGAGCGCGAGGACGAAGAGGCAGAACAGCGGGTTGGCCGAGCGGACGACGGCGAGGGGTGTGGTCTCCCGCTTGGCGAGGGCCCGGGCACCCAGCACGGCGGCGCCCGCCAGCGCCGCCCACAGCGGCTCGGCGCCCGCGAACGAGGTCACGACGAACCCGGCCAGGGTCAGCGCCAGCACGACGAGCGTGAAGACGGGGACGGGCGTGCGCTCCGCGCCGGGATCCGGCGCGTGCGCCCCGGCAGCCAGGTCGGCCCTGAACGCGCGGCGGAACACGGCGTACTCGACGGCGATGGCGGCGAGCCACGGCAGCGCCATCAGCGCGGCGAACCGGGTGAAGGAGAGGCCGCTCGCGGTGAACGCCAGCAGGTTGGTGAGGTTGGAGACGGGGAGCAGGAGGGACGCGGAGTTGGCCAGGTGCGCGCAGGCGTAGACGTACGGGCGCGGCCGCGCTCCGACCCGGGCGGCGGTGGCGAGGACGACGGGGGTGAGCAGGACGACGGTGGCGTCCAGACTGAGGACGGCGGTGATGAGGGAGGCGATGACGAAGACACCGCCGAGGAGGGGCCGGGTCTGCCCCCGGCAGGCGCGTGCCACGAAGTCCCCGGCGGCCCGGAACAGCCCTTCGTCGGCGCAGAGCTGGGCCAGCACCAGGATCGCGGCGAGGAAGCCCACGACCGGCAGCAGCTCGCCTACCTGCTCGCGGGCCTCGGGCCAGGACACCGCCCCGAGGGCCACCACGAGGACGGCGGCGGGCACGGCGACGGTCGCCTCCGGCAGGCCCCGGGGGCGCAGCACGGCGAAGGCGAGGACGCCCAGGAGCAGGGCGAAGGAGACGAGCTCGGCGGTGACGGTGTTCAGGGGGGTCTCTCAGAGCGGGAGGGGTTCACGGGGAAGGGGCGGTGCGCCCGCGTTGTGCGGGTGCACCGCCCCTTCGGGGTGATGACGGGTGGATCAGCCCTCGACGCCGAGCTTCTCCAGGATCAGCTCGCGCACGCGTGCCGCGTCCGCCTGGCCACGGGTGGCCTTCATGACCGCGCCGACGAGCGCGCCCGCCGCCGCGACCTTGCCGCCACGGATCTTGTCCGCGATGGCCGCGTTGCCCGCGATGGCCTCGTCCACGGCCGTGGACAGCGCGCCCTCGTCGGAGACGACCTTCAGGCCGCGCTTCTCGACGACGGTGTCCGGGTCGCCCTCGCCCGCGAGGACGCCCTCGATGACCTGGCGGGCCAGCTTGTCGTTGAGGTCGCCCGCGGCGACGAGCGCGGCCACCCGGGCGACCTGCGCCGGGGTGATCGGCAGCTCGTCCAGACCGCGGCCGGTCTCGTTGGCGTTACGGGCCAGCTCGCCCATCCACCACTTGCGGGCCTGGTCCGAGGGTGCGCCCGCCTCGGTCGTGGCGACGATCAGGTCGACCGCGCCCGCGTTGAGGATGGACTGCATGTCGTGCTCGTTGACGCCCCACTCCTCCTTGAGCCGCGCCCGGCGCAGCCGGGGAAGCTCGGGGAGGCCCTTGCGCAGCTCCTCGACCCAGTCTCGCGTGGGCGCGACGGGCACCAGGTCCGGCTCGGGGAAGTAGCGGTAGTCCTCGGCGTTGTCCTTGATGCGGCCGGCCGTGGTGGAGCCGTCCTCCTCGTGGAAGTGCCGGGTCTCCTGGACGATGGTGCCGCCCGAGGACAGCACGGCGGCGTGCCGCTGGATCTCGAAGCGCGCGGCCCGCTCGACGGAACGCAGCGAGTTCACGTTCTTCGTCTCGGAGCGGGTGCCGAACGCCTCGCGGCCGTGCGGGCGCAGCGACAGGTTGACGTCGCAGCGCATCTGGCCCATCTCCATGCGGGCGTCGGAGACCCCGAGGGCCTTGATCAGCTCGCGGAGCTCGGCGACGTACGCCTTGGCGACCTCGGGGGCGCGGGCGCCGGCTCCCTCGATCGGCCTGGTGACGATCTCGATGAGCGGGATGCCGGCCCGGTTGTAGTCGAGCAGGGAGTGGGACGCGCCGTGGATACGGCCGGTGGCGCCGCCGACGTGCGTCGACTTGCCGGTGTCCTCCTCCATGTGGGCGCGCTCGATCTGCACCCGGAAGATCTCGCCGTCCTCCAGCTGGACGTCCAGATAGCCGTCGAAGGCGATCGGCTCGTCGTACTGCGAGGTCTGGAAGTTCTTCGGCATGTCCGGATAGAAGTAGTTCTTCCGGGCGAAGCGGCACCACTCGGCGATCTCGCAGTTGAGCGCGAGACCGATCTTGATGGCCGACTCCACGCCGATCTCGTTGACGACCGGCAGCGCGCCGGGCAGTCCGAGACAGACCGGGCAGGTCTGGGAGTTGGCGTCCTGCTTCAGCTCCGTGGAGCAGCCGCAGAACATCTTCGTCTTCGTGCCGAGTTCGACATGGACTTCGAGGCCCATGACGGGGTCGTAGGACGCGAGCGCGTCCTCGTACGACACCAGGTCAGTGACAGTCACGGTGAAACTTATCCCTCTCAGCCCAGCAGAACGTCGTCGTCGCCGAGACGCTTCAGTTCGCGATAGAGGATCGCGAGTCCGGTGACGATGGCGGCCGCGGAGACCGCGGCGTCGACGAGTCGCAGCACGTCGTTGTCCTCGCGCGCGAGCCTCGCCTGCTTGGCGACGGTGATCGCGCCGAACGCGGTACTGCCGAGCGAGATGTACAGCCCGGTCTTGGACTTCTTGAAGTTACTGGCCTTCTTTGCCATGGCACTCACAGCGACGGAGCCTCCTCAAGCAGCGGGTGCCCCCACTTTTCCACGAAGGCGGCCTCGACGGCCGCTCCGACCTTGTAGAGCCGGTCGTCCTTCATGGCGGGGGCGATGATCTGCAGTCCGACCGGCAGACCGTCCTCCGGGGCCAGGCCGCAGGGCAGCGACATGGCGGAGTTGCCGGCCAGGTTGGTGGGGATGGTGCACAGGTCCGCGAGGTACATCGCCATCGGGTCGTCGGCGCGCTCGCCGATCGGGAAGGCGGTGGTCGGCGTCGTCGGGGAGACGATCACGTCGACCTGCTCGAAGGCCTTCTCGAAGTCCTGGGTGATGAGGGTGCGGACCTTCTGGGCCGAGCCGTAGTACGCGTCGTAGTAGCCGGAGCTGAGCGCGTAGGTGCCCAGGATGATGCGGCGCTTGACCTCGTCGCCGAAGCCCGCCTCACGGGTGAGCGCGGTGACGTCCTCGGCCGACTTCGTGCCGTCGTCGCCGACCCGCAGGCCGTAGCGCATGGCGTCGAAGCGGGCCAGGTTGGAGGAGCACTCGGACGGCGCGATCAGGTAGTACGCGGAGAGCGCCAGGTCGAAGGACGGGCAGTCCAGCTCGACGATCGTGGCGCCGAGCGACTTCAGCAGCTCGACCGACTCGTCGAAGCGCTGGAGGACACCGGCCTGGTAACCCTCGCCGCGGAACTGCTTGACGACGCCGACGCGCATGCCCTGTACGGAGCCGTTGCGGGCGGCCTCGACGACCGGCGGGACCGGGGCGTCGATGGAGGTCGAGTCCAGCGGGTCGTGCCCGGCGATGGCCTCGTGCAGCAGCGCCGCGTCCAGGACCGTACGGGCGCAGGGCCCGCCCTGGTCCAGGGAGGACGAGAAGGCGACCATGCCGTAGCGCGAGACGCCGCCGTAGGTGGGCTTGACGCCGACCGTGCCGGTGACGGCCGCGGGCTGGCGGATCGAGCCGCCGGTGTCCGTGCCGATGGCGAGCGGGGCCTCGTAGGAGGCGAGGGCGGCGGAGGAGCCGCCGCCGGAGCCGCCGGGGATGCGGGTGAGGTCCCAGGGGTTGCCGGTGGGGCCGTAGGCGCTGTTCTCGGTGGAGGACCCCATGGCGAACTCGTCCATGTTGGTCTTGCCGAGGATGACGACGTCGGCGGCGCGCAGCTTCTGCGTGAGCGTGGCGTCGTACGGCGGGACCCACCCCTCAAGGATCTTGGAACCGACGGTGGTCGGCATGTCCTTGGTGGTGAAGATGTCCTTCAGCGCGAGCGGGACGCCGGCCAGCGGGCCGAG
This sequence comes from Streptomyces sp. NPDC091287, assembly GCF_044768525.1. Classification (NCBI taxonomy): domain Bacteria; kingdom Bacillati; phylum Actinomycetota; class Actinomycetes; order Kitasatosporales; family Streptomycetaceae; genus Streptomyces; species Streptomyces sp. NPDC091287. The sequence continues at coordinate 36,520 of NZ_JBIVUV010000035.1, read as the reverse complement.
CTTCTCGCCCGCCTCCCGCTTCGCGTCCACGGCACGGGCCTGGGCGAGGGCGCCCTCACGGTCGATGTGCAGGAAGGCGTGGACCTTCTCGTCGACCGCGTCGATCCGGGCCAGGTGGGCCTCGGTGACCTCGACGGCGGTCAGCTCGCCGGAGGCGATCTTCCCGGCGATCTCGGCCGCGGTGAGCTTGATGATGGTGCTGATGTCCGTCATGGCGATTAGTCCTCCCCCAGGATCTGCGGCACCTTGAAACGCTGCTGCTCCTGGGCCGGGGCGCCGGAGAGCGCCTGCGCGGGGGTGAGCGACGGACGGACCTCGTCCGCGCGCATGACGTTGGTCAGCGGCAGCGGGTGGGAGGTCGGCGGTACGTCTTGGTCGGCGACCTCGGAGACGCGGGCGACCGCGCCGATGATGTCGTCGAGCTGACCGGCGAAGTGATCGAGCTCTTCGCCCTTCAGCTCCAGACGCGCCAGCCGGGCGAGGTGGGCGACCTCCTCGCGCGTGATGCCAGGCATGCAGCGATCCTCAGGGGTTGGTGTGTGGTTTTGAGCCCAATCCTATGGGGTCTCTTGGCGACGGGTGCCCCACCCCGATCGGGCTACGCCTTTCCGGCGGTGGGGACCGGAAGGGGTGAGCCCCGGGTCGCGGCCCGGGGCTCGGAGGAGTGCGCTCGAAAGGGGCGGCTCTCAGGTGCTCTCGGTCTCCGCCGTCCCGTTCACCGCGCCCTTCATGGCGCCGTTCACCGCGCCCTGCACCGCGCCGTTCACCGCACCCTGCACCGCGCCGTTCAGCGACGCGTTCATCGAGCCGGTGGCCGACCCGGTAGCGGCGGCGGCCGCCTGGGCCTTCAGCTCGGCGGGCCTGCGCCAGCCGTGCTCGCCGCGCGCCCGCAGCCAGGCCGTCGTCTCCTGCGGCGGCATCGCGGCCGCCACCAGCCAGCCCTGCACCGCGTCGCACCTGAGGTCCCGCAACCGCTCCCACGTCTCGTCGTCCTCGACGCCCTCGGCGACGACGACCAGGCCGAGCGAGTGGGCCAGGTCGATGGTGCAGCGGACGATCTCCGCGTCCTCGTGGTCGACCGCCAGCCGGGCCACGAAGGACCGGTCGATCTTCAGCTCGCTGACCGGCAGTCTGCGCAGGTGGACCAGGGAGGAGTAGCCGGTGCCGAAGTCGTCGAGGGACATCTTCACGCCGTGCGCGGTGAGCCCGGCCAGGGTGTCGGCGGCGCGCTGCGGGTCCTCCAGCAGCACATGCTCGGTGATCTCCAGTTGGAGCGCTCCCGCGGGCACACCGTGACGGGCGAGCCGGGCCGCGACGCCCCCCGCGAAGCCGGGGGTGTGGACGTCGCGCGGGGAGACGTTGACCGCGACGGGCACGAACAGGCCCTGCGCCCGCCAGCGGGCGACCTGGGCGAGCGCCGTCTCCAGGACGTACTCCGTGAGGTGCGGCATCAGACCGGAGGACTCGGCGATCGCGATGAACTCGTCCGGGGGGACCCGACCGCGCTCCGGGTGCACCCACCGCACCAGCGCCTCCAGGCCGGCGACCTGCCCGTCGAAGCGGACCTTGGGTTGGTAGTGCAGCTCGACCTCGCTCGCGTCCAGCGCCCGGCGCAGGTCGCCGAGGAGCCCGAGCCGGTCGGGGGTGTTGCTGTCCCGCTTGGACTCGTAGACCTCCACGCCCGTGCGGTCCCGCTTGGCCTGGTACATCGCGACGTCCGCCCGCCGCAACAGGCCCTCGGCGTCCAGGGCGTGATCGGGGTAGACGGCGACCCCGGCGCTGGCCTCCAGGACGAGGGTCAGTCCGTCGAGGTCCAGCGGGGAGGACAGCTCGGCGACCAGGTGGCGGGCGACCTGCTGGGCGCTGGTGGTCGAGTCGGTGTGCGGCAGCAGCACGGCGAACTCGTCGCCGCCGAGCCGGGCGGCCTCCGCGCCGCGCGGCAGGGCGAGCCGCAGGCGCTCCGCTATCTGCAGCAGGAGCCGGTCGCCTGCCAGGTGGCCCAGGGTGTCGTTGACCGCGCGGAAGCGGTCCAGGTCGATGAGGACCAGGGCGGAGCGGGTGCCGATCGACTCCGCGTCCTCCAGCGCCGACCAGGTCCGCTCCAGCAGCCACTGACGGTTGGGCAGCCCGGTCAGCGGGTCGCGCAGCTGCTCCTCGGCGCGGGCGCGGGCGATCCAGAGCGTGGAGTCGAGGGCGATCAGCGGCACCGCGAAGAGCGGCAGCAGGACGGGCATGGACATCGCGACGGCGCAGATGAGCGGGGCGAGCCCGAGGAGCGCGACGGCGACGAGTCCCTGCCGCAGCATCGCCGTACGGGCGATGGTGGGCAGTCCGCCGTTGTGCGGGGCCTGGGCGTACCACAGCAGGACCCGGGTGACGAGCAGATACGTCGATGCCGTCAGGAGCAGTTCCGGGACGGCCGCGATGCCCCAGTCGAGTGGCTGCCAGGGTTCCTCGACGGTGGGCACCTCACCGAAGGCGGCCAGCACGAGGGCCGCCGCGCCGATGCCCAGCATGTCCACCCCGCCGTGCAGGAGCCCCTGCCACCAGCGGTGTCTGCGGGCGGTCCCGACGAGCACCACGACGGCGAGGCTGACCAGCACGGCCGGGAGCCAGCCGAACAGCAGCAGCACGGCGAGGGTGAGGGCGGCCCCCGAGCCGGTGCCGCCCCACCACCGGTCGCGGCCGAGCGCCACCAGATGGCCGACGATGATCCCGGTGAGCACGGCGAGGGACCAGCCCACCGCACCGTCCGGGAAGAGCGCGTGCCCCTGTTGGACGGTCCGGTAGGACCCGACCGCCAGCAGCACCGCGGCGACCCCCACGACGGCGGCGCCCACGGGGGGCGTGAGGCCGACGAAACCTTGCAGCCGCGACACCGGGGCGGCGCTCTCGGTCGGTTTCATTCCGTCCCTCTCACAGCCGGCGGTGCCGATGTCCCTCGGTGGCGCCCGCTCCCGTGGCGCCACGGCCCCGTCGAGCAGCCGTGCACGGCGGGCGCACCTCTCAACAGTAGGCCGCGAAAGGCTTCCAGGGGCAGCGCTCTACAGCTCTTGCCCGAATGCGAACCGACCACCCGTCACCATCTGCTATTGACCCGAACGGGTGGCGCGGCAGGGCCATTCGGGGAACGGCGGCCCCTTCTTCACCCCTCTGCCCCGTTTCCTTCCCCGTACGAGCCGCGCCACGCCGGGGCAGCGTCTCGAAGGCGTCTCGATCCGGAGAACGATGGGCGAACGCGGGTCCGGCGGGTGGTTACTCCCCGCTGTCCTCCGGGTCGGTCCCGGGCGGGGCTTCCGGGGCGGCCAGGGCCGCCTCCTTCGCACGTTCGGGTCCCTGTTCGAGCAGGATCGCGAATCCGTCCTCGTCCAGCACGGGCACCTTCAGCTGCATCGCCTTGTCGTACTTGGAGCCGGGGTTGTCGCCGACGACCACGAACGCGGTCTTCTTCGACACCGATCCGGCGACCTTCGCGCCCAGCGCCTGGAGCGCCTCCTTCGCACCGTCGCGGGTGTGGCCCGCGAGGGTGCCGGTGACGACGACGGTGAGCCCTTCGAGGGGGCGGGGGCCCTCGTCCGTCTCGGAGCCCTCGTCCGCCATGCGCACTCCGGCCTCGCGCCACTTGCGCACGATCTCGCGGTGCCAGTCCTCGGCGAACCACTGCTTGACCGAGGCCGCGATGGTCGGCCCGACGCCGTCGGCGGCAGCCAGCTCCTCCTCGCTCGCCTCGTCGATCCGGTCGATGGAACGGAACTGACGGGCCAGCTCCTGGGCGGCGACCGGTCCCACGTGCCGGATGGAGAGCCCGGTGAGGACCCGGGCGAGCGGGGCTTCCCTGGCGGCGGCGATGCCCTCCAGCATGGCCAGCGCGTTCTTCTTCGGCTCGCCCTGCTGGTTGGCGAAGACCGTCGCGATCTTCTCCTCGCCGGTCTTCGGGTCGCGCTTGGGCAGCCCGCTGTCCTGGTCCAGGACGTACGCCCGGATCGGCAGCAGTTGGTCGACGGTGAGGGAGAACAGATCGCTCTCGTCGCGCAGGACAGGCTCGGCGGGCTCCAGGGGACGGGTCAGGGCGGCGGCGGCCACATAGCCGAAGTGGTCGATGTCCAGGCTCTTGCGCCCGGCGAGGTAGAAGACGCGTTCGCGCAACTGGGCCGGGCACGTACGGGCGTTGGGGCAGCGGAGGTCGATGTCGGCCTCCTTCATCGGGCGCAGTTCCGTCCCGCACTCGGGGCAGTGGGTCGGCATCTCGAAGGCCTTCTCGGTGCCGTCGCGCAGGTCGACGACGGGGCCGAGGATCTCGGGGATGACCTCGCCCGCCTTGCGGATGACCACGGTGTCGCCGATGAGGACGCCCTTGGCCTTCACCACGTTCTGGTTGTGCAGGGTGGCGAACTCGACCTCGGAACCGGCCACTTCCACCGGTTCGACCTGGGCGTACGGGGTGACGCGGCCGGTGCGTCCGACGCCGACGCGGATGTTGACCAGCTTGGTGTTGACCTCTTCGGGGGCGTACTTCCAGGCGATGGCCCAGCGTGGGGCGCGCGAGGTGGAGCCCAGGCGTCCCTGGAGCGGGATCTCGTCGAGCTTGACGACGACGCCGTCGATCTCGTGCTCCACGGAGTGCCGGTTCTCGCCGTAGTACGCGATGAACTCCCGTACGCCGGCGAGGGAGTCGACGACCTTGTTGTGCTGGGCGGTGGGCAGGCCCCAGGCATGGAGCAGTTCATAGGCCGCGGAGAGGCGGTCGATGCTCAGGCCCTCGTGGGCACCGATGCCGTGCACCACCATGTGCAGCGGGCGGACGGCGGTGACCTTGGGGTCCTTCTGGCGCAGCGATCCGGCCGCCGCGTTGCGCGGGTTGGCGAAGGGCTTGTCGTCGGCGGCGACCAGCCGGGCGTTCAGCTCCTCGAAGTCCTCCATGGGGAAGAAGACCTCGCCGCGGATCTCGACGAGCGCGGGGATGTTCTCGCCCTTGAGGCGGTGCGGGATCTCGGCGATCGTCCGGACGTTGGGGGTGATGTCCTCGCCGGTGCGGCCGTCGCCGCGGGTCGCCGCCCGGGTCAGACGGCCCTGCTCGTAGGTGAGGTTGACGGCGAGGCCGTCGACCTTGAGCTCGCACAGGAAGTGGTGGTCGGGGGTGCCGACGTCCTTGGCGACCCGGTCCGCCCAGGCGGCCAGCTCCTCGTCGTCGAAGGCGTTGTCCAGGGAGAGCATGCGTTCGCGGTGGGCCACGGAGGTGAACTCCGTGCGGTAGGGCCCGGCGACCTTCTGGGTCGGGGAGTCCGGGGTGCGCAGCGACGGGTGCTCCTCCTCCAGTGCCTCCAGGGCGCGCAGCTGCCGGTCGAACTCGCCGTCGCTGACGACCGGCTGGTCCTTCACGTAGTAGCGGAAGCGGTGCTCCTCGATCTGCTCGGCCAGCAGCGCGTGCTTCTCCCGCACGTCCGCCGGAACCGAGCTCTCCTGCTCCACCCGCTGTTCGCCGGCCATCGTCCCGTCCTCCCGTTTCCCGTCGTCCCCGTCACTCAGGGTTGTCCGCGAGCGACCGCGCCGCTCTGGCGCTGTGGGCGAGCGCGGTGCGGGCGTACGCGGGCGACGCACCCGCGAGACCGCACGACGGAGTGATCGCGACGGACTCGGCGAGAGTCCCCGGATTCAGCCCCAGCCTGCTCCACAACGTCCTGACCCCCATGACGCTACCGCCCGGGTCTGACAATCCCTCCGAGGCCGCGTCGGTGGAGGGCACCACGCCGAGGAATAGGTGGGTGCCGCCTTCGACGGCTTCCCCGATCGCCTCCTCCTCACGCTCGGTGAGCAAGGAGAAGTCGAACGAGATCCCGTCGGCCCCGGCCCGGCGCAACAGCGCGAACGGCACCTCGGGGGCGCAGGAGTGGACGAGCGTCGTGCCGTCCTCGCCCGCCGCGGCGAGGACGTCGCGCAGGGTCCCCTCGACGACCTGGCGGTCGACGGCGCGGTAGGTGCGGTAGCCGCTGGCGGAGCGGACCCGGCCCAGCAGGACGGCGGTCAGGGAGGGCTCGTCCAGCTGGAGGACGATCTTCGCCCCGGGCATCCGGCGGCGGACCTCCGCGAGGTGGGCGCGGAGCCCTTCGGCCAGGGATCCGGCCAGGTCGCGGCAGGCGCCGGGGTCGGCCAGCATGGCTTCGCCGCCGCGCAGTTCCAGTGCTCCGGCCAGCGTCCAGGGGCCGACGGCCTGGACCTTGAGCAGGCCCTCGTACCCCTGGGTGAACTCCTCCAGGGCGTCCAGGTCCTCCCCCAGCCAGGAGCGGGCGCGGCGGGTGTCACGGCCGGGCCGGTCGCTGATCCGCCAGCCGCTCGGCTCGACGTGCCCGTACATCTCGACGAGCATGCCGATGGTCCGGCCGATCATGTCGGCGCCCGGCCCGCGCGCGGGCAGTTCCGCCAGATACGGCATGCCCTGACCGTCGGCGAAGGAGCCGGTGACGGTCTTCGCCGCCTCCCTCGCGTCTCCCCCGGGCATCGACCCGACACCGGTCGCCGGACACCCGCTGAACTTGCTCTTCTCGCTCACGCGGGAAGCCTACGGTCCGTGGCGGGAAACCTGCTCCTCGGTAGGTCGGCGGCCGGGGACCTGCTCCCCGGGACGTCAGCGGCCGGGGCGGACGGTGAGGTCGTTGACCTCGGCGTCGCGCGGCAGGTCGATCGCCATGAGGATCGTGGTGGCCACCGACTCGGGGTCGATCCAGCGGGCCGCGTCGTACTCCTTGCCCTCCTGCTGGTGCACCTTGGCCTGCATGGGGCTGGCGGTGCGGCCCGGGTAGACGGTGGTGACGCGCACCCCGTTGCCGTGCTCCTCGTGGCGCAGGGAGTCGGCGAGCGCCTTGAGGCCGTGCTTGCTCGCGGCGTACGCGCTCCATCCGGCGTGGGCGGCGAGCCCCGCCCCGGAGTTCACGAACAGGACCTGGCCCTGGGAGACGCGGAGCTGCGGGAGCAGGAGGCGGGTGATCTCGGCGGGGGCGATCAGGTTGGCGTTGAGCTGGAAGTGCCAGGCCTTGGGGGTGAGCTCGCCGACTTCGCCGAGCTCCACGACGCCCGCGATGTGCAGCAGGGTGTCGATCCGCTCGGGCATGGACTGCTGGCCGAACGCCCAGGACAGCCGGTCGGGGTTGGCGAGGTCGCCGACGAGGGTGCGCGCGCCCGGGTAGCGGTCGGCGAACTCCTTGGCGCGGCCGGCGTCGCGGGCGAGCAGGACGACGTCGTCGCCGCGCTCCTGGAGACGGCGGGCGACAGCGGCCCCGATACCGGAGCCGGCGCCGGTGATGAGGTGGGTAGACATGGGGCGATCCTAGGACCGCTGCTCCTTACCGCTGACCGGTGGACTCCTCGCCGGTGCTCCTCACTGGTGACCGGCGGACTCCTCCAGGTAGGCGAGCGCGCCGACGCCGTCCTTGGCGAAGAAGACCAGGTCGGTCAGGGGGATGGGCAGGAAGCCCTCGTCCTCCATGCTCTGGAACTGCTGGCGCAGGCCGTCGTAGAAGCCCGCCGTGTTCAGCAGGACGACCGGCTTGGTGTGCTTGCCGTGCTTCTTCAGCTCCAGGATCTCGGTGGCCTCGTCGAGCGTCCCGGTCCCGCCGACCATGATCACGACGGCGTCTGCCTTCGCCAGGAGGAGCGCCTTGCGCTCGGCGAGGTCACGGGCGATCACCATCTCGTCGGCGTTCGTGCGGGCCTTCGCGGCGAGGAAGTCGACCGATACGCCCACCAGCCGTCCGCCCGCCGCCTGCACGCCGTCCGCGACGACCTTCATCAGGCCGCTCTCCGATCCACCCCAGACGAGGGTGTGCCCGCCCCTGCCGAGCAGCTCGGCGAACTCCCGGGCGGGCACGGTGTAGCGGTCGTCGAGGTCGGCGGCGGAGAGGAAGACGCAGATGTTCATGGGCCAACCGTACGACCCGCCTCGGACACTCCCCCGCATGCTCCCCGCTCCCTCCCCGTTCGCTCACCCCGTCCGGGGAGAATTCCGGCCACAGCAGCGGGTCGGGGAAGATTACGGGCGCGTACACCGCTGGAACAGGCATGACTGCCACGCGAGGACACCGCATCACCGTCGAGCCGGGCACCGAGCACGTCCGGGTGGTGCACGAGGGACAGGTGCTGGCCGAGAGCCGCCGCCCGCTCGTGCTCCGCGAGACCGGCTGCCCGGTCCGCTACTACCTGCCGCCCGAGGACGTCCGCACCGACCTGCTCTCCCCGTCGGACACCTCCACCCACTGCCCGTTCAAGGGGGACGCCTCCTACTGGTCCCGCCCCGGGGCCGCCGATCTCGTCTGGGCCTACCCGGACCCGAAGCCCGAAGTCGCCGCCGTCAAGGACCACTTCTGCTTCTACGCGGCGGAAACGGTGGCCGACTGACCCTCGCTCCGGGCTCCGTGAAGTTTTCTCCGCCGGAACGATGAGTTTTCCTGACCGCCCCGGTCTGCACTCCCATGGACAGGATTCTCTCCGCCGACGGCACGCCGATCGCCTACCGCCGCCAGGGCGACGGCCCGCCGCTGGTGCTGGTCGGCGGGGCGCTGAGCGCCTCGGCCACCGACGCGCCGCTGGCCGCCCTGCTCGCTCCGCGCTTCACGGTGCTCACCTACGACCGCCGGGGCCGGGGCGCCAGCGGTGACGCCGGGCGCTCCTCCGTGGCGCGGGAGGTCGAGGATCTGGCCGCCGTCGTCGGGGCCGCCGGGGCGGGCGCGTCGGTCTTCGGGATGTCGTCGGGCGGGGCACTGGCCCTGGAGGCGGTCGCCGCCGGGCTGCCGGTGGAGCTGCTCGCCGTGTACGAGCCGCCCTATACGCCGGGCGCGTCGGGGCTGCTGTTCAAGGCCCGCTGCACGGCCCGGCTGCACCGGCTGCTGGCGGCCGGGGACCGGGGCGGGGCGGTGGAGCTGTTCCTGTCGATGACGGGTGTCGCGGAGGAGACGGCCGCCCGGATGCGGCGCACCCCGCTGTGGGCGGAGCTGGAGGCGATGGCGCACACCCTGGCGTACGACGACGCCCTACTGGGCGACGGGGCGGTCCCGGTCGAGAGGTTCGCGGCCGTCGCCACCCGGACGCTGGTGGTCTGCGGCGGCTTCAGCAGCCCCCCTGCGCGCGCGGCGACCCGGACCCTGGCCGAGGCGCTGCCGCGCGGCCGGCACCGCACGCTGACGGGCCAGATGCGCGAGGTGGCGCCCCAGGTGCTCGCGCCGGTGCTGGCGGAGTTCTTCGCGAAGGACGTGTACGCGTACCGGCAGGCGTCGTAGGCCCTCTCGCGCGCCGGTCGCCGTGGGTCTGCCCTCCGCCGGTCCGGCCGGGGAGGGCCCCGGCCTCAGCCGCCCGTCGCCACCCGCTCGCGACGGGATGTCGTGGCGATGGTGGCCGAGCCGACCACGCGCGTGCCGTCGTACAGGACGACCGCCTGGCCGGGGGCCACGCCCCGGACCGGCTCGGTGAAGGTGACGTGCAGCTCCGTGCCGTCCACCAGCTCGGCCGTGACCTCGGTCTCACCGCCGTGGGCGCGGAGCTGGGCGGTGTACGTACCGGGGCCGGACGGGGGCGTTCCGCACCAGCGGGGCTTGATGGCCGTCAGCGAGGTCACGTCGAGGGCCTCGACGGGGCCGACGGTGACGGTGTTGTTCACCGGGGAGATGTCGAGGACGTAGCGCGGCTTGCCGTCGGGGGCCGGGTGGCCGATCTTCAGGCCCTTGCGCTGTCCGATGGTGAAGCCGAAAGCGCCCTCGTGGGTGCCCAGCTTCGTACCGGACTCGTCGAGGATGTCGCCCTCGGCCGGGCCGCCGAGGCGGTTCGCCAGGAAGCCCTGGGTGTCGCCGTCAGCGATGAAGCAGATGTCGTGGCTGTCGGGCTTCTTGGCGACGGCCAGGCCCCGGCGCTCGGCCTCGGCGCGGATCTCGTCCTTGGTGGTGAGGGTGTCGCCGAGCGGGAACATGGCGTGGGCGAGCTGCTTCTCGTCCAGGACGCCGAGCACATAGCTCTGGTCCTTGGCCATGTCGGAGGCGCGGTGCAGCTCGCGGCTGCCGTCCTCGGTGAGCTGAACGGTGGCGTAGTGGCCGGTGCACACGGCGTCGAAGCCGAGGGCGAGGGCCTTGTCGAGCAGCGCGGCGAACTTGATCTTCTCGTTGCAGCGCAGGCAGGGGTTGGGGGTGCGCCCGGCCTCGTACTCCGCGACGAAGTCCTCGACGACGTCCTCGCGGAAGCGTTCGGCCAGGTCCCAGACGTAGAACGGGATACCGATGACGTCGGCCGCGCGGCGGGCGTCCCGGGAGTCCTCGATGGTGCAACACCCGCGCGCCCCGGTCCGGAAGGACTGGGGATTCGCGGACAGGGCGAGGTGGACACCGGTCACGTCGTGGCCCGCCTCGGCGGCACGGGCCGCGGCGACGGCGGAGTCCACGCCGCCCGACATCGCGGCGAGGACACGCAGGGGGCGCTGGGAAGTCTGAGTCATAGCTCCTCCAGGGTACGGGTCGCCGGGAACCGAACGCTCGCGGATATGCGTTGACGATCACATGGGGAACAACGGAAGCACCCGGGGTGCGCGAAAGCCATCGGGAAAGTCTTCGGGCTCGTCTTCGCGGAAGAAGCCGGCGGACGGCGTCAGCCGGCGCGGGCTGCTCATCGGCGGCGGTGCGGTGGCGGCCGCCGGTACGGCCACCGTGCTCGCGCGCGACAAGGTCAAGCGCCTGTGGTGGCAGGTGCCCGGGGTCGAGAAGCCCCGGAAGCCGGGCGAGCTGGACTACGCGGGGGCGACCTGGGTGGCCGCCTCGGAGGCGAACTGGCGGCGGGCGGACCGGCCGGACGACTTCACGATCGACCGCGTGATCATCCATGTCACCCAGGGCAGCTTCGCCAGTGCGGTGAGAGTGTTCCAGGACCCCGCCCACCAGGCCGCGACGCACTACATCGTGGGGCAGGACGGGCGGGTGGTGCAGATGATCCGCGAGCTCGACGTGGCGTACCAGGCGGGCAACCGCGCGTACAACGAGCGCGGCGTCGGCATCGAGCACGAGGGGTTCGTGGACCGGCCGAAGGACCTCACGAAGGCGATGTACGAGTCCTCGGCGCGGCTCACGGCGTCGATCTGCGCGCGGCACGACATACCCGTCGACCGGGAGCACATCATCGGGCATGTGGAGGTGCCGGGCACCGACCACACGGACCCGGGCCCGCACTGGGACTGGGACCGGTACATGGAGCTGGTGCGCCGGGCCGCGACGGCGCCGCCCAGCCCTTCCCCCACGTCGTCGGCGAAGGCGTAGCGGCGCTCCCTCAGCTGAGCCCGGCCGTCCTCGCCCGCTCCACCGCCGGGCCGATCGCCTCGGCCAGCGCCTTCACGTCGTCCTCGGTCGAGGTGTGGCCGAGCGAGAAGCGCAGGGTGCCCCGGGCCAGGTCCGGATCGGTGCCGGTGGCGAGCAGGACGTGGCTGGGCTGGGCGATCCCGGCGGTGCAGGCGGAGCCGGTGGAGCATTCGATGCCCTGGGCGTCCAGCAGCAGGAGGAGGGAGTCGCCCTCGCAGCCCGGGAAGCTGAAGTGGGCGTTGGCCGGGAGGCGTCCGGCCGGATCCGGGTCGCCGCCGAGCACGGCGTCCGGCACGGCCCGGCGCACGGCGGCCACGAGGTCGTCGCGCAGGGAGCCCACGCGCCGGGCGAACTGCTCGCGCCGCTCGGTCGCCAGCCGGCCGGCGACCGCGAAGGAGGCGACGGCGGGCACGTCCAGGGTGCCGGAGCGCACGTGCCGCTCCTGGCCGCCGCCGTGCAGGACGGGTACGGGGGTGTGATCGCGGCCCAGCAGCAGCGCGCCGATGCCGAACGGGCCGCCGATCTTGTGCCCGCTGACCGTCATCGCGGCCAGTCCGGAGCGGGCGAAGTCGACCTCCAGCTGACCGAAGGCCTGGACCGCGTCGGCGTGCATGGGGATGGAGAACTCGGCGGCCACCGCCGCCAGTTCGCGGACCGGCATGATGGTGCCGATCTCGTTGTTGGCCCACATCACGGTGATCATCGCGACGTCGTCGTGGTTGCGGAGGATCGCCTCGCGCAGGTCTTCGGGGTGGACCCGGCCGTGGCGGTCGACCGGGAGGTAGTCGACGGTCGCGCCCTCGTGCTCCGCGAGCCAGTCGACGGCGTCCAGGACCGCGTGGTGTTCGACGGGACCGGCGAGGACCCGGGTGCGGCGGGGGTCGGCGTCGCGCCGGGACCAGTAGAGGCCCTTCACGGCGAGGTTGTCGGCCTCCGTGCCTCCGGAGGTGAGGACCACCTCGCTGGGACGTGCGCCGAGGGCGTCGGCGAGGGCCTCTCTGGACTCCTCGACGGTACGGCGGGCCCGGCGTCCGGCGGCGTGCAGTGAGGACGCGTTGCCGGTGGCGGAGAGCTGGGCGGTCATCGCCTCGATCGCTTCGGGAAGCATCGGGGTGGTCGCGGCGTGGTCGAGGTAAGCCATGGTGGGGCCGATTCTACGAGCCCGGGGTGGGGCGCGTGTCGGGCGCGTCACGGCCCGGCCCCCGCGCACGCCCGCGCGAGGTCCGGCGGACCGGCTCGGAGGCCGGCTGCGAGCCCCCGCCCGGAGCCCGATCCGGTACGGGGAGGGCGGCTCGCGGGGCCGCTCCGGGGCCGTGCGTCAGCCGCCGAGACTCCAGGAGACCGTGCCGTTGGCGGTGACCAGGACGGCGAGCACGGCGAGGTCGGCGATGCCCAGGGCGAGTCCCAGGCGGGCGCGTCCCGGGCGGCGGGTGCGGCGGGCCAGGGCCAGCAGCGCCATCACGATCGCGGTGGGCCCGAGCAGGACGTTGAAGACCAGCAGCCCGACGAGACCGAGGACGAACGAGGCGACGGCCAGGCCGTCCGCCTCCCGGCCCACGGTCCGGGTGGCGACGGCGCCCGTACCCGCGACGGGGTCGGAAGCGCCGCCGGCACCGCCACCGGTAGCGGCCTCCGCACCGGTATCGGTAGCGGCCTCGGCACCGGTATCGGTCGTGGCATCAGCATCGGCATCGGTCACGCGGCGGGCGAAGTCGGTGAGGGGCATGGTGCGAGCTCCTTCGGATCGGTCCGGGACACGGCAGGCTCGGCAGGTGCGGGTGCGGGTTCGGGTTCTGGGTGCGGCGGTCGGGTCAGCGGGGGCGGCGCGACGCGCGCTCGCGTACGGCGAAGATCAGCAGCCAGCAGCCGATCACGGTCGCGGCGGCCAGGGTGAGCGGCAGGGGGATGTGGGCGACCGCCCCGAGGACGATGCCCAGCAGAAGCAGCGCGGCGACGAGGACGAGCACGGCGGAACCTCTCTGTGCGACGACGGAATACCGTTCGGTGGTCATGGGGAAAGCTGTTCGGAGTACGACTGTTCACTGACTTGTGAGTCTAAACCCCGGACCCCTTCCTCGACCCGGAGAACGGTTGTTTACTGAATGGCATGAGTCACACCCCCGCCGGAGTCCGCCAGACCCAGAAGCTCAGGACGCGCCAGTCCCTCCTGGACGCGGCGCTCGTCCTGCTGGAGCACCAGAGCCTGAGCAGCCTGGGACTGCGGGAGGTCACCCGGGCCGCCGGGGTCACCCCGACGGCCTTCTACCGGCACTTCGAGGACACCGCCGCGCTCGGCGTCGCCCTGGTCGAGGAGACCCTGGGCAGCCTGCACGGGCTGATCGGCGCGGTGCTCGCGGAGACGGGCGACAGCGAGGAACGGCTGGACCGCAGCGTGGAGGTGATAGCGCGTCATGTCGGCGCCCAGCCGGCGCACTTCCGGTTCATCGCCCGGGAGCAGCACGGCGGCGTGGGACCGGTGCGCGTGGCCATCGCCGCCCAACTGCTGCGGTTCGCGGAGGAGGTGGCGCTCGCGCTGCGCGAGGAGCCGGGGTCGGCCGGGTGGAGCACGGAGGACCTGCTGATGCTGGGCGGCCTCTACGTGGACCACATGGTGATCACCGCGTCAGCCCTGCTGGAGGCGGGTCCGGCGGGTGAGCGGGAGGTCGTCCGGGTGGCCCGGCGTCGGCTGCGGCTCGTTTCGATCGGCCGCGAGCACTGGCTGGACGAGGGGTGACCGCACCACGCCCCCACCGCCCCTGACCACCCTTGACCGCCCTTGACCGCCCTTGACCCTCCCGTAACAGGAGGCCCTACGGTCCCCGGGTATGAAGATCGTCGTCCATGACACCGCCTCCGCCCACCTCGACCTCCTGCGCCGCCCCGTGGCCCAACGGCCCGACGCCCTGCGCGAGATGCTCGCCCCGTTGCAGGAGGTGATGTCCCGGGTGGGGGTCGGGGACCTCGTCGAGAGGCACCGCGCGGGCAGTGGGTTCCCGCTCGACCGGGACGACCCGCGCCTTCCGGAGGCCCTGGAGCGGATGCGGGAGGCCCGGGTGTGGCAGCGGATCGAGGATTCCCTCGCCGCCGCGCGGGAACGGCTGAGCACGGCGGCGCCCGGTGCGCGGACCGCCGACACCGTGCACGTGGTTCTGGTGCTCGGCGACCCGGACGACCCGATGATGCGCCTGAACCAGGGCTACTTCGGCCTCGGCGGCATCCCGGGCGCGATCCTGCTGATGATGTGGCCCACCGCGACCGGCCTCGCCAAGATCGAGCACGCCGCCGCCCACGAGCTGCACCACAACGTCCGCTACGCCAACGTGGACTGGGACCCCATGGCGGTCACGGTCGGCGAGCAGGTCGTGGCCGAGGGTCTGGCCGAGGCCTTCGTACGGGAGCTGGCGGGCGAGGACGCCATGGGCCCCTGGGCGACCTCACTGTCCGGCGCGGAGCTGGACGACGCCTGCGCGAAGGTGGCGGCCGGGATCGACGTCGCGGGCATGCAGAACCTGTCCCCGTACGTGTTCGGCGACCGCACCGCCCGCCGGCTGGGGCAGGAGCCGGTCGGGCTGCCGGACTTCGCCGGGTACGCGGCCGGGCTGCGCTTCGCCGACGCCCACCTCGCGGCTTCCGGGCTGACCGCCGCCGCGAGCGTCGCCCTGCCCGCGCGTGAGGTTCTCGGACACGCGGGCGTGCCGACCGCCGCGTGACCCGGCCCGGGGGCCTCCGGTTCCGCGAGACTGGACCGATGAGGAGCGAGGACCGGGGCCCCGAGGAACCGCCCGCCGACGGCCTGACCGTCGGCCGGACGGCCGGGCTCGTCGGGGTCAGTGTGAAGACGCTGCACCACTGGGACACGATCGGCCTCGTGCGGCCGGGGGGCCGCACGAGGGCCGGGTACCGGGTGTACGGGGACGACGACGTCGCCCGGCTCCACCGGGTCCTCGTCTACCGGGAGATCGGCATCCCGCTCGCCGCCATCGGGCGGCTCCTGGACGACCCGGAGGTCGACGCGCGCGAGCATCTGCGGCGGCAGCGGGGGCAGCTCGCGGAGCGGATCTCCCGGCTGGAGCGGATGGTCGGCGCGGTGGACCGCATGCTGCTGGAGTCGAAGCCGGGGATCCGGCTGACGCCCGAGGATCAGGTGGAGATCTTCGGGGCCGACTGGGAGCCCGCCCGGACCGAGGAGGCCGAGGAGCGCTGGGGCGGCACGGAGCAGTGGGCGCAGTACGAGGAGCGGGCGGCCCGGATGAGCCGCGAGGACTGGAAGGGCGTGGCGGCGTCCGTCGAGGCCCTGACCGCCGACCTCGCCACCGCGTACCGTACGGGCGTCGCTCCCGGGTCACAGGTCGCGGACGCCCTCGCGGAGCGGCACCGCGCGCAGATCTCGACGTACTTCGACTGCACGTACGCCATGCAGGTCTGCATCGGCCGGACGTATGTCACCGACCCCGGCTACGTCGCGCACTACGACGCGATCGCGCCGGGACTCGGCGGCTGGCTGTACGAGGTGATCGCCGCGAACGCCGGGGCCAACGGCGTCGATCCGGAGTCCGCGGTCTGGGAGTGAAGCGCGCCCTCAGGCCGTGCGCGGGGCCTTGGCCAGCTGGCGGGACTGGGCGACGAGGCGGTCGGCGCTGTCCCAGACCTCCGCGTCCTCCTCCAGGAAGCCGCCCGCGAGGTTGCGGGTGGTGATGGAGACGCGCAGCGGGCCCGGGGCGGGGCGGCAGCGGATGTGGGTGGTCAGCTCGACGGTGGGGGTCCAGCCGGCCAGGCCCAGCTCGAACGAGGTCGGCGGCAGGGCGTCCACGGTGAGCAGCAGCGACAGCGGGTCCGGGTCGCGGCCGTCGGCCAGGCCGAACCAGCCGCGCATCTCGCCCTTGCCGGACGGGGCTCCGACGGCCCAGCCGACGGTCGCCGGGTCGAGCTTGATGTCCAGGCGGTCGGTGATGGCGGAGCTGCCGGGGATCCTGGGCGCGCCGTCGCTCGGGCCGAGGCAGTGGTCCCGGTCGGGCATGGCCGGCGGCAGGGCCGTCGTGCGGACGTCGTCGGGGAGCGCGTCCAGGTCGCCGTAGGTGGCCAGGACCCGGATGCGCTCGATCTCGCTGCCGTCCTCGGCGTACTGGAAGAGGGAGGCCTGGCCGGTGGAGAGGGTGCGGCCGGTGCGGACGACCTGGGTGCGTACGACGGCGGGTCCGGGCGCGGAGGCGGTGAGGTAGTGCGCCGAGACGGAGAACGGGTCGGAGTGCGGCAGTGCCTCGCCCAGGGCCCGGCCGAGCAGGGCCAGCAGATAGCCGCCGTTGACGGCGTGGATGATGGTCCAGCCCGCGGAGAGTTCGGCGTCGTAGACGCCCTCCTCGCGCAGGGTGACCGCGGTGTCCCGGTCGAACTCGCTGTCGCCGATGGTTGCCCGTGCGGTCTGCGCCGCCTCAGTCGCTGCCTGTGCCATGGCATGCACGGTACATCGACCTCACTACTGAGCGGTAGCTTTTTGAGTACCGGATCGCCCCACGAAGAACCCTAGGTTGCCGCCGTGCCCTCCTCGGCGCGGGCGGAGGAGCGGTTGTACGCGCGGGGCGCGCGCCAGTGGAAGCGCAGCGCCAGCAGCCGCAGGACGAACGCGGCGATCACCGCCATCCCGCTGGTCAGGGCGTTGAGGGTGTCGAAGCGGATGCACAGGGCGACCATGGTCGCGCCGACGATCGCGGGCACCGCGTACAGGTCGCGGTCCCAGCGCAGCAGGGAGGGCACCTCGTTGGCCAGCACGTCGCGCAGCACACCGCCGCCGACCGCGGTGGCCAGGCCCAGCGCCGCCGACGCGGTGAGCCCGAGGCCGTACTCGTACGCCTTGACCGTGCCGGTCACGCAGAACAGGCCGAGCCCCGCCGCGTCGAAGACGTTGACGCCGACCTGGATGCGCTCCACGTGCGGGTGGAGGAAGAAGACCAGGACGGCGGCGACCAGCGGGGTGGTGAAGTAGCCGAGGTCGGTGAAGGCGGCGGGCGGGATCGCGCCGATCATCACGTCACGGAACAGCCCTCCGCCCAGCGCTGTCACCTCCGCGAGAACCGCGATGCCGAAGACATCGAAGTTCTTGCGGACGGCGAGCAGGGCGCCCGAGATCGCGAAGACGAAGATCCCGACGAGATCGAGCGCATGCTGGACGGAGGGCGTGAACAGTTCGGTGAGCACCGGGCAATTGTGCCGGTCCTACGCCTTGGGGCTGTCCTCCGTCTGTTCGGTGGCGTCCGCGTCGGCCTGGGCCGGTACGGTCGCGGGCTCCTCGGCGGGGGCCTCGACCTTCGCCGGCTCCTCGGCGGGGGCCTCGGCCTTCGCCGGCTCCTCGGCGGGGGCCTCGGCCTCCGCGGTCTCCACCGCCTCGGCCGCCACCGTTTCCGTGCCGGTGACCGCCTCGATGCCGGTGGCCAGGGTCTGCTTCACCGTTCCGGCCTCGATCTCGGCCGTGAAGTGGCAGGCCACCTTGTGCCCGTCGCCGGTGTCCAGCAGCGGCGGGCGCTCCGTGGCGCACTTGGTCTCCTGCACCCACGGGCAGCGGGTGTGGAACCGGCAGCCGGTCGGCGGGTTCGCCGGGGAGGGCAGGTCGCCGTGGAGGAGGATCCGCTCGCGGCGGTCCTCGACCTCGGGGTCGGGCACCGGGACCGCCGACATCAGCGCCTTGGTGTACGGGTGCCGGGGCCCCGCGTACAGCGCGTCGCTCGGGGCCTCCTCGACGAGCCCGCCGAGGTACATCACCCCGATGACGTCCGAGATGTGCCGGACCACGGCGAGGTCGTGCGCGATGACCAGGTAGGTCAGGCCCAGCGACTCCTGGAGCTCCTCCAGCAGGTTGATCACCTGCGCCTGGACCGAGACGTCCAGCGCGGACACCGGCTCGTCGCAGATGATCACGTCCGGCTCCAGCACCAGCGCGCGGGCGATGCCGATGCGCTGGCGCTGGCCGCCGGAGAACTCGTGCGGGTAGCGGGACATCGCGTTGGACGGCAGGCCGACCTTGGCGAGGATGGACTCGATCTTCTTCCGGCGCTCCGCCGCGTCCTTCCCGATGCCGTGGGCGGCCATGCCCTCGGCGAGGATGGACTCGATGTTCTGCCGGGGGTTGAGGCTGCCCAGCGGGTCCTGGAAGACCATCTGGAGGCGGCGGCGGAAGACCCGCATCTCCTCGGAGGGCAGCTTCGCCAGATCGGTGCCGTCGAAGACGACCCCGCCCTCGGTGATGTCGTTCAGCCGCAGGACCGCGCGGCCGAGCGTCGTCTTGCCGCAGCCCGACTCGCCGACCAGCCCGTACGTCTGACCGGCCTCGACGCTCAGCGAGACGCCGTCGACCGCGTAGACGTGGCCCACCGTACGGTCGAAGAGGAGGCCCTTCTTGACCGGGAAGTGGACTTTGACGCCGTCCAGTTCGAGAAGGCTCATGCCGGGACCTCCGCCTTGGGCAGGACCGGGTTGACGCAGCGCACCTGGTGTCCGGCCGTGCGTGGTTCGGTCAGTTCGGGAGTGCCGGTGAGGCACTCCATCGTGTAGTGGTCGCACCGGGGTGCGAACGCGCAGCCGTCGGCCCAGGCGATCTTGTCGTTGATGGACCCGCGGATCGGGTGCAGCGGCTCACCGCGCGGCGCGTCCAGCCGCGGGATGGAGCCGAGCAGCCCGTGCGCGTACGGGTGGGTGGGGTGGGCGAACAGCTCGCGGCGGCCCGCCGATTCCACCGCCCGTCCCGCGTACAGGACGTTGACCTCGTCGCAGAGGCCGGCGACGACGCCGAGGTCGTGCGTGATCATCAGCAGGGCGGTGCCCTCCTGGTCGACCAGCTCCTTCAGGAGCTCCAGGATCTGGGCCTGGATGGTCACGTCCAGGGCGGTCGTCGGCTCGTCGGCGATCAGCAGCCGGGGGGCGCAGGCGACCGCCATGGCGATCAGCGCCCGCTGGCGCATACCGCCGGAGAGCTGGTGCGGGTACTCCTTGAGCCGCCGGTCCGGGTCGGGGATGCCGACCCGGTCGAGCAGGGACGCGGCTTCCTTGCGGGCCTTCTCGCCCTTCAGCCCGCGGTGGCGCTGGAGGATCTCGGTGACCTGGATCCCGATGGGGACGACCGGGTTCAGCGAGGAGAGCGGGTCCTGGAAGATCATCGCCAGCTGGCTGCCGCGCAGGTCGCGGAGCTTGCGCTCGTTCATGGTCAGCAGGTTCTGGCCGTCGAACTCGGCACGGCCGCCGACACGCACGCCCTTGCGGGGCAGCAGCCCCATCAGGGCGAGCGAGGTGACGGACTTGCCGCAGCCCGACTCGCCGACCAGGCCCACGACCTGGCCCTGGTCGACCTCGAAGGAGACACCGTCCACGGCCGTGGCGTC
This sequence comes from Streptomyces sp. NPDC091287, assembly GCF_044768525.1. Lineage (NCBI taxonomy): Bacteria > Bacillati > Actinomycetota > Actinomycetes > Kitasatosporales > Streptomycetaceae > Streptomyces > Streptomyces sp. NPDC091287. The sequence continues at coordinate 16,836 of NZ_JBIVUV010000035.1, read as the reverse complement.
CTTGCGGCCGCGGGCGGTGAAGGTGACGCTGAGTTCCTCAACGGAGAGCAGTGACATGGGACTTCAGCCTCGCAACTTCGGGTCGAGGGCTTCGCGCATGGCCTCGCCGAGCAGGGTGAAGCCGAGGGCGGTGATGATGATCCCGACGGCCGGATAGGCGGCCATCATCGGCTCGTTGTCGAAGAAGCGCTGCGCCTGGGAGAGCATCACGCCCCACTCGGGAACGGCCGGGTCGGGGTTGCCGAGGCCCAGGTAGGACAGGGCCGCGGCTTCGATGATCGCGGTGGCCAGGCTCAGCGTGGCCTGGACGATCACCGGGCTCAGCGAGTTCGGCAGGATCTGCGTGAGCACGATCCGCTTGCGCCGGATGCCGACCGCCTTCGCGGCGAGCACGTAGTCCGCACCGCCCTGCACCAGCATCGAACCGCGCAGCAGGCGGGCGAAGATGGGGATCTGGACGACACCCACGGCGATCATCACGGTGGTCAGCGACTGGCCGAGGACCGCGGCGATGGAGACCGCGAGCAGCAGCGAGGGCAGCGACAGCATGATGTCGGTGAAGCGCATGATCACGGTGTCGACGCGCTGGCCGACCTTGCCGCCGAGAGTGGCGGCGGCTCCGGAGAGCACACCGACCAGCGCGCCGACGATCAGTCCGATGAGCATGGAGACGACACCGACGAGCAGCGTCTGCCGGGCCCCGACGAGCCAGCGGGAGAACATGTCGCGGCCCAGGTGGTCCAGACCGAACCAGTTCTCGCCGCGCATGCCGACGAACTTGCCCTGGTTGGGGAAGACCTCACTGCGCCAGTTCTGCGCGGTGGCTCCGTGCGGGGCCAGCATCGGTCCGACGATCGCGACGAGGATGAACGCGGCGATGATCGCCGCGCCGATGATCGCCATCTTGCTGGAGCGCATCCGGCGGAAAGCCTCGCGCCACAGGCTGCTGCCGGTGACGGTCTCCGAGCTCTGCGTCAGCTCGGCGAGACGGTCGATCTTGTCTGCTTTGTTGGTCAGGATCGTCACGTCAGTGCACCCGCACTCTCGGGTCGATGATGCTGTACGCGAGGTCGACCAGCAGGTTGATCAGCACGTACACCATCGCGATGAAGAGAATGAACCCGACGAGGACCGGGTAGTCGCGGCCGTCGATCGCGGTACGGATGAAGGAGCCGATGCCGCCGAAGTCGAAGACGGACTCGGTGAGCACCGCACCGGAGAGCAGACTGCCGGTCAGCAGGCCGACCGCGGTGATCACGGGCAGCAGGGCGTTGCGCAGTACGTGGCGCCCGCGCACGGTCCTCTTGTCGAGGCCCTTGGACTCGGCGGTGCGGATGTAGTCCTCGCCGAGGACCTCCAGGACGCTGGCGCGGGTCATCCGGACGATGACGGCGAGCGGGATCGAGGCCAGGGCGACGGCGGGCAGGATCAAATGCATGATCGCGTCCCAGCTGGCGTCGAACTCTCCGGTCAACAAACCGTCCAGGACGGCGAATCCGGTGATGTCGGTGGCGTTGAGTCCGGTGGTGAGCCGGCCCTGGCTCGGGAACCAGCCCAGCTCCACGGAGAAGATCCCGCGCAGCAGCATGGCCAGGAAGAAGACCGGGATGCAGATGCCGAGCAGCGATCCGGAGACGGAGGCGACGTCCAGCCAGCCGCCGCGGTGCTTGGCCGCCAGGTAGCCCATCGGGATGCCCACGACCACGGCGATCAGGATCGCGGCGACGCTGAGCTCCACGGTGGCCGGGAAGCGCAGGGTGAATTCGTCCCACACCGGCTGGCCGGTCTGGGTGGAGGTTCCGAGGTCGAGCTCGAAGATGCGCTTGAGGAACCGCCAGTACTGGACGTGGACCGGCTCGTCGAGCCCGAGTGCCCTGTTGATTCTCGCTACTTCGGCTTCGGTGGCCCGCTCGCCCAGGATCGCTGAGGCGGGTCCGCCGGGCAGTCGGTTCAGCCAGAGGAACAGCAGGACCGACAGGCCGAGCAGGGTGGGAATGAGCTGGAGAAGTCTTCTTACGACGAGTCGCAGCACCCCGCATGCCCCTTTCTCACGTGCGTCGATGCGGGTCCGCCCGGCCACCTGGTTGCTGTGGCCGGGCGGACCCGCTGGTGTGCGATTACTTGAAGGAGACCTCGGCGAAGTTCTCCTGCGTCAGCGGGGAGACCTTCGGCGGGTTGACGTTCTTGGCGAACGCGATGGCCGGCGGCGACGACGAGATCGGCACGCCCGGGACGTACTCCGCGATCGCCTCGTTGGCCTTCTGGTACGCCGCGGTGCGGGCGGCCGGGTCGGTGACCTTGGAAGCGGCGTTCACGGCGTCGAAGACCTTCTGGTCCTTGAAGCCCCACTGCTTGTCCGGCCCGGCGAACCAGGTGCCGATGAAGTTGTAGCCGTCGTTGAAGTCACCGGTCCAGCCGAGCATGTGCAGGGCGCAGGAGCCCGCCTCGGTGGCGTCCAGGTAGTCCGGGGCCCACTTCATGGCCTTCGGCTTGACGGTGATGCCGGCCTTCTCCAGGTCGGCCTTCATCAGCTCGAACATGTCCTGCGGGGCAGGCATGTACGGGCGGGTGACCTCGGTCGGGTAGCAGAAGTCGATGGTGAGCTTCTCCGCACCGGCCTGCTTGAGGAGGTCCTTCGCCTTGGCGGTGTCGAACGGGTACGTCTTCACCTTGTCCGAGTAGCCGGCGACCGTGTCGGGCATGAACTGGGTCGCGACCTTGCCGCCCTCGGGCAGCTGGGTGTTGACGAGGTTCTCGCGGTCGATGGCGTGCGTGATCGCCTGACGGACCTCGGGCTTCTTCAGCGCCGGGTTCGCCGACTGGCTCATGCCGAGGTAGAAGATGTTGAAGACGTCACGGGTCGGGACCTCGTAACCCTCCTTCTCCAGCGTCGTCACATCGGCCGGCGCGACCAGGTCGTAGCCGTCGATGTCACCCGCCTGGAGCGCCTGGCGGCGGGTCTCCTCGGTGGAGATGGTGCGGAAGACCAGGTTCTTCACCTTGGCCTTGTCGCCCCAGTAGCCGTCGAAGCGCGTCAGGGAGACTTCCTTGTTCCCCTTGTTCCACTTCGTGATCTTGTACGGGCCGGTGCCGGCGACCGTGCCTGCCTCCTGGCTGTACTTGGGGTACGTGATCGCGTCGCCCTTGGCGGTCGCGTCCTGCTTCTCGTACTCCTTGATGGCCTTCGGCGAGTGGATCGCCAGCGCCTGGAGGGAGAACCCGCCCGGCAGGTTCGCCGAGGGCTCGTTCACCTCGATGACGGCCGTGTTGTCGTCCTTGGCGGTGCAGGACTTGTAGTTGGGCTTGGGCGCCTCGGCGTCCTCGTTCTTCGCGAACCCGCCCATGATGGTCTGCCAGTAGTAGGAGACCGCGCTGGACTGGTACGTGCCCTTCCAGTTGAACCAGTGGTCGTAGTTCGCACAGACCGCGGCGGCGTTGAGCGCCTCGCCGTCGTGGAACTTCACGCCCTGGCGCAGGTTGAACGTCCAGACCTTGCCGGCCGGGTCGCTCGACCACTTCTCGGCGAGGCCGCCGACGAGCTTGCTACCACCGGGCTCGTGCTCCAGGAGCGCCTCGAAGGCCTGACGGGTGACGCGGAACGTCTCGCCGTCGCTCGCGAGGGCCGGGTCGAGGGAACCGGGGTCACCGGCTCCGGCGAAGACGAAGGTGTCCTTTTCGCCCCCCTTGGAGCCGCCCTCGTCCCGCTCGCTGGAACAGCCCGTGGCGATCAGAGCGACAGCGACCGCTGTCGTGACCGCCCGGACAGCCCGGGACTTGAATATGCGCATGGGTCCACCCCTGGTTCGCCATGTGGTGAGGTTTGATGGCCGCACACTACAGACGGTGCCTGCCGCAAGAGAACAGTCCGGATAGCGGTGAGACCTAGTCGAGACCCGGACAGTTAACAAACCGTCCAGTTCCGGGACATCCTCACGCGGGCGGTTAACAAGCCGGACATGGAGGGGTGTTCGACGGAGGGTGACCGGAGGCGGAGGGCAGCGCCCGACCGCTCCACCCGCTCGGCGCAGTTCAGCGGGGCTGGGGCGGGTAGCCGTATCCGGGGGCGGCGAGAGGCGGCGGGCCGGCGGGGGCGTGCGCCTCGCGGTCGTAGAAGGGGCGGGCGTTCGCGCGCAGCCACATGCCGACCGGGTCGTACTCGTCGGACAGGGCGACGGTGGAGACGGGCAGCCCCTCGGGGACCGCGCCGACCGACTGCCGCATCATCTCCCGCACCGATTCGACGGAGGCGCGGCCGGTGTCGTAGAGGTCGAGGCCGATCGCGAGATACGGGACGCCGACCGCGGGGTGCACCCAGGCGCGGCGCAGCGAGCGGATCGCGGGGGTGCGGTGGGCGTTCTGGGTGAGCAGGGCGTAGAACTGCGGGAGTTCGATGGCGGGGTCGGAGAGCCGGAGCGGTCCGGCGGGCAGCCGGTCCAGGCCGGTGGCGATGCGCCGCAGGTCGAGCCAGGGAATGCCGACGCCGCCGCCGGGGGCGTGCGGATTGAGCCAGATGCCCCAGCGGTCGGGGAACAGGGCGCGGGCGATGTCGCGTCCGGTGACCAGCTCGTGGGCCCGGTTCCAGCCACTGGCGGAGAGCTCCTGGGCGGAGGTGACGCAGGGGGCGTAGCCCAGGCCGTCGATCTCCATGTTCCCGTACTGGGCGTCCGGTGAGCCGGCCGTGCCGTGCCAGAGCAGCATCCAGACCCGGCCCTCGGCTACCGCGGCGAGCAGCGCCTCGTAGGCGTCGTAACGCCCCGGGGTCACCTGGCGCAGCATGTGCTCGACCTTCCCCGAGGCACTCGACTCCGCTCGATCGGGGAAGGCCCCACTGGCCGCCGCGGTGCCTGACGCACTCACCCTGGGTTCCGCCCCTCGTCGATCCGTCGCGTTCGCGCCACCGCTCCCGGGCACACGGGAGCGACCACGCCATCAAACCAGCTTATGCGCCGATTCTGGCACCGACTTGACGCCCTGGTCCGGCGGTGCCCGGTCCCGTCGCCGTCAGTGGTCCTCGCGGCGGTGGATCAGTGGCCCTCGCGCCGGTAGAACGGGCGCACTTTCTCCCGCATCCAGTCGCCGACGAGGTCCTCCGCCACATCCAGCAGGACCAGGTTGACCGGCCAGGGCACCTGGACCCGGCCGAGCGCGCGGCCGATGGCGTCCATGGGCGCGCTCTGTCCCGCGCCGTCCCAGGTGACGAACTCGACGCCGACGAAGAGGACCGGGTCGCCGCCCTCGATGCTGGCCAGCGCCCGGCGTGCGGTGCTCACCACTCCGGTGGCCCCGAACTCCTCGGAGACCGCGGTGAGGAAGTCGACCGGGTCGTGCTGCCAGTCCGGCTCGAACAGCCGGACCCGGCCGCCGGTGGCGGGCCCGTCCAGGGCGGTGCGGCCGGCCCGGCAGAGCTCGGCGACGGCGGGCGGCGGAAGCGGTATGCCGACCGCGCCGCCCGGATTGACGGCGATGCCGACCTGTGGGGGCAGGCCCCGGGCGAAGTCGCGGGCGGGCGCGACGGTGAAGGACATGTGGCTGCCGACGCAGCTGAGGAACTGGGCCTCGGAGCTGAAGACGGGGACGAAGGCCGCGCCGTCGATCTCCATCATCGGCAGGTCGAGGTCCGCGCTGGCGGGGGTGCCGCCGTTCGGCAGCGGCACCCAGACGGAGCTGCGGCCGAGCACCTCGACGAGGCGGCCGCCCGCGTCGGGGACGCCGAGCGAGGCCGTCAGCACCTCTTCGAGCTCGTTGGCGGGCCACCCCTGCTGGGGGTGTGCCGGTGCGGGTGCCGGAATGTCCACTGCCTCTGTGCCCTCTCTCCACCGCCTCGGCCGCGCCCGGCGGCCTCTGCTCCGGCCAGCACCTTAACGGTCAGCGGGCGGTGGAAGCCTCGTCGGCCGTGAAGGAGATCCGGCCGAGCGCTCCCGCGGCCTCGCGGTCCAGCAGCACCGCGGAGGTGCAGCCGGCGGGCAGCAGCCCCTGTTCGGTGTCGCGGAGCAGCCGGGCGACCGCGTGCCGGTGGCGGGCGAAGGCGTAGCCGGAGACGCCGCGCCCACGCTCGCGCTGTCCCTGCCGCGCCACCTCGGGTGTCACGTCGAGCAGGATCAGATGGAGGGTGCGGCCCCGGCTCTCGGCGTGCCGGGCGAGCCAGCGGCGTACCCAGGTCTGGGTGCCGCAGTCGTGCACGACGACGGATTCACCGGAGCGCAGGGCGCTCCAGAGGCCGAGGTAGTGCGCGGCGCGGACCAGGGGGCGGTAGAGGGCGTAGGGCAGTAAACGGGGCAGGGCGGCGGCCCAGCTGTCGCGGGTGTTCTGGGAGTCGATGGCGCGGCCCTGCGCGGCCCGCCGGATGAGGGTCGACTTCCCGCTGCCGGGGAGCCCGGAGACCACGACGACGTCACCGGCGGTGAGGTCGAGGCTGTACGGGCCGCAGGCGGTGCGCCCGCGCAGGTCGCGTACCACCGGAGCGCCTCCCGTCAGCAGCTCCCGCGCGGGAGCGCCGGGCTGTGCGGGCATCGCGCCGTGCGCGACCCCCGCGGTCGGTGCCGACCGCTGCAACGTCATCGCCCATCCCCCTGCCGTCGTGTCCCCCACGCCTGCCCCTGAAGTGTAAAGAAAAGGCAATGAGGCACAACCGTGTCAGGGCCTGTTGTAGCCGTATTCACCTGCGTGGGGACCGGGCCCCCCACTCTCCCCCAATGCATGCGATGATGACCCCGCCAACTGCATACCGGCCGTTCGAATCCGCGCGGGAGAGTTCCGGCCACAGTGTGAGCCGGGCGCCGAAGGAGCAAGATCCTCCCTTGAATCTCTCAGGCCCCGTACCGCGTGGATGAGGCAGATCTGAAAAGCGAGCCGTTCCGCGGCTCCACCCAAGGTGCAAGCCGAGCCCCCTGATCCGGGGCGCCCTCCAGGGGCATACCCCGTCGGGGGCTATCGGCGAACCTCTCAGGTTCCGATGACAGATGGGGAGGATTCGTCCTGACGTCGTCATGCCCTGGAGCCGTATCCATGAGCACTGCCCCCCGTCTTACCGCCCTCGACGCACTGCACCGCTCGCTCGGCGCCACCATGACCGACTTCGCGGGCTGGGACATGCCCCTGCGGTACGCCAGTGAGCGCGACGAGCACAACGCCGTACGCACCCGGGCCGGACTCTTCGACCTGTCGCACATGGGCGAGATCACCGTCACCGGGCCCGGGGCCGCCGCCTTCCTGAGCTACGCGCTGGTGGGCAACATCGCCACCGTCGGCAACGGCCGGGCCCGCTACACGATGATCGTCCAGGAGGACGGCGGGATCGTGGACGACCTGATCGTCTACCGCCTGGGCGAGACCGAGGCCCCCGAATACATGGTCGTCGCCAACGCGGGCAACGCGCAGATCGTCCTGGACGCGCTGACCGCCCGGGTCGGCGGCTTCGACGCCGAGGTGCGCGACGACCGGGACGCGTACGCGCTGCTCGCGGTCCAGGGGCCCGAGTCGCCCGCCATCATGAAGGCCGTCACCGACGCCGACCTGGACGGGCTGAAGTACTACGCGGGCCTGCCGGGCACGGTCGCCGGGGTCCCGGCGCTCATCGCCCGTACCGGCTACACCGGCGAGGACGGCTTCGAGCTGTTCGTGGCGCCCGAGCACGCCGAGCAGCTGTGGCGGGCGCTGACCGAGGCCGGCTCCCCGCACGGCCTGATCCCCTGCGGGCTCTCCTGCCGGGACACGCTGCGCCTGGAGGCGGGCATGCCGCTGTACGGGCACGAGCTGACGACCGCGCTCACCCCGTTCGACGCGGGTCTGGGCCGGGTCGTGAAGTTCGAGAAGGAGGGCGACTTCGTCGGGCGCGAGGCCCTGACCGCCGCCGCCGAGCGCGCCGAGACCGCCCCGCCGCGCAAGCTGGTGGGCCTGATCGCCGAGGGCCGCCGGGTCCCGCGCGCCGGTTTCCCGGTCGTCGCCGACGGCAAGGTGATCGGCGAGGTCACCTCCGGCGCCCCGTCCCCGACGCTGGGCAAGCCGATCGCCATGGCCTACGTGGACGCGGCCTTCGCGGCCCCGGGCACCGAGGGCGTGGGCGTGGACATCCGCGGCACGCACGAGCCGTACGAGGTCGTCGCGCTGCCGTTCTACAAGCGCCAGAAGTGACGTCCCGGGAGAATCCGGGCCTTCTCACCGCGTGCGGGCATCACGCTCACCGCGTGCGGGCGTCACGCGAGTGACGTACCTCCGTCTCACACCGTAAGACCACCGTTCATCAGCACTCCCCCGCGTACAGGAGAATTCAGGTCATGAGCAACCCCCAGCAGCTGCGGTACAGCAAGGAGCACGAGTGGCTGTCGGCCCTCGAGGACGGCGTGGCCACCATCGGCATCACGGAGTACGCGGCCAACGCGCTCGGTGACGTCGTCTACGCCCAGCTTCCGGAGGTCGGCGACACGGTGACCGCGGGCGAGACCTGCGGCGAACTGGAGTCGACCAAGTCCGTCAGCGATCTGTACTCGCCGGTGACCGGTGAGGTGACGGCGGCCAACCAGGACGTCGTGGACGACCCCTCGCTGGTGAACTCCGCTCCCTTCGAGGGCGGCTGGCTGTTCAAGGTGCGCGTCGCGGAGGAGCCGGCCGATCTGCTCTCCGCCGACGAGTACACCGCGTTCTCCGGCAACTGAGACCTTAAGGGACCCCCTGATGTCGCTTCTGAACTCCTCCCTCCACGAGCTGGACCCGGACGTCGCCGCCGCCGTCGACGCCGAGCTCCACCGTCAGCAGTCCACCCTCGAAATGATCGCCTCGGAGAACTTCGCTCCGGTCGCCGTCATGGAGGCACAGGGCTCCGTCCTCACCAACAAGTACGCCGAGGGCTACCCGGGCCGCCGCTACTACGGCGGCTGTGAGCACGTCGACGTCGTCGAGCAGATCGCGATCGACCGGATCAAGGCCCTGTTCGGCGCCGAGGCCGCGAACGTGCAGCCGCACTCCGGCGCCCAGGCGAACGCCGCCGCGATGTTCGCGCTGCTGAAGCCGGGCGACACGATCATGGGCCTGAACCTGGCCCACGGCGGTCACCTGACCCACGGCATGAAGATCAACTTCTCCGGCAAGCTCTACAACGTGGTCCCGTACCACGTCGACGAGAGCGGCATCGTGGACATGGAGGAGGTCGAGCGCCTCGCCAAGGAGTCCCAGCCGAAGCTGATCGTGGCCGGCTGGTCCGCCTACCCGCGCCAGCTGGACTTCGCCGCCTTCCGCCGCATCGCGGACGAGGTCGGCGCGTACCTGATGGTCGACATGGCGCACTTCGCGGGCCTGGTCGCGGCCGGTCTGCACCCCAACCCGGTGCCGCACGCCCATGTCGTCACCACCACCACGCACAAGACCCTCGGCGGTCCGCGCGGCGGCGTGATCCTCTCCACCCAGGAGCTCGCCAAGAAGATCAACTCCGCGGTCTTCCCGGGCCAGCAGGGCGGCCCGTTGGAGCACGTGATCGCGGCCAAGGCGGTCTCGTTCAAGATCGCGGCGGGCGAGGAGTTCAAGGAGCGCCAGCAGCGCACCCTGGACGGCGCGCGGATCCTGGCCGAGCGCCTGGTCCAGCCGGACGTCACCGAGGTGGGCGTATCCGTCCTCTCCGGCGGCACCGACGTGCACCTGGTCCTGGTCGACCTGCGCAACTCGGAGCTGGACGGCCAGCAGGCCGAGGACCGGCTCCACGAGCTGGGCATCACGGTCAACCGGAACGCCATCCCCAACGACCCGCGCCCCCCGATGGTCACCTCGGGCCTGCGGATCGGCACCCCGGCGCTGGCCACCCGCGGCTTCGGCGTCGAGGACTTCACGGAGGTCGCGGAGATCATCGCCGCCGCCCTCAAGCCGTCCTACGACGCGGACGACCTCAAGGCCCGCGTGGTCGCGCTGGCCGAGAAGTTCCCGCTGTACCCCGGCCTCAAGTAACACCTGGCCTGCGGTTCCGCACGTTCGGACGGGGCACCGCGCACACTGAGGAGAGTGAGCGCGGTGCCCCGACCCGTGTCCCCCGCTCCACCGTTTGCCTCGCTTGACCCGCTTGACCCGCTCGACCTGCTTGACCCGCTTGACCTGCTTGACCCGCCTGACCCGCTTGACCCGCCTGACCCGCCTGACCCGCTTGACCTGCTGACCCGCGGGCCCCACCCCGGCCCGTTCCGCACCACCCGGCCCGTTCCCGCACCACCCAGGCAGACAACGGCGTCTTCCAACCCCAAGGAGTACTCCCGTGGCCATCTCGGTCTTCGACCTCTTCTCGGTCGGCATCGGCCCGTCCAGCTCCCACACGGTGGGCCCGATGCGCGCCGCCCGGATGTTCGCGCGCCGCCTCAAGAACGAGGGCCTGCTCGCACACACCGCCTCGATACGGGCCGAGCTGTACGGTTCCCTCGGTGCGACCGGCCACGGGCACGGCACGCCCAAGGCGGTCCTGCTCGGCCTGGAGGGCGAGTCGCCCCAGACCGTGGACGTGGAGTCCGCCGACGGCCGGGTCGAGGAGATCCGCGGCAGCGGCAGGATCAACCTGCTGGGCATGCACGAGATCCCGTTCGACTTCGACGCGGACCTGGTCCTGCACCGCCGCAAGGCACTCCCGTACCACGCCAACGGCATGACGATCCTCGCGTACGACGCCGAGGGCGCCCCGGTCCTGGAGAAGACCTACTACTCGGTCGGCGGCGGCTTCGTCGTCGACGAGGACGCGGTGGCCGGGGAGAACCCGATCGTCCCGGACGACACGGTCCTCAAACACCCCTTCCGCACCGGCGACGAACTGCTGCGGTTCTCCCGGGAGACCGGTCTCTCGATCTCCTCGATGATGCTGGAGAACGAGCTGGCCTGGCGCACGGAGGCGGAGATCCGCTCCGGGCTGCTGGACATCTGGCGCGTCATGCAGGCCTGCGTCTCGCGCGGCATGTCCCGCGAGGGCATCCTCCCCGGCGGCCTCAAGGTCCGCCGCCGCGCCGCGAACTCGGCCCGCCAGCTGCGCGCCGAGGGCGACCCGCAGGCCCACGCCATGGAGTGGATCACTCTGTACGCGATGGCGGTCAACGAGGAGAACGCGGCGGGCGGCCGCGTGGTCACCGCCCCCACCAACGGCGCGGCGGGCATCATCCCCGCCGTCCTGCACTACTACATGAACTTCGCGGCCGGCGGCTGCACCGAGACGGAGAAGGAGGACAGCGTCGTGCGCTTCCTCCTCGCGGCCGGTGCGATCGGCATGCTGTTCAAGGAGAACGCCTCGATCTCCGGCGCCGAGGTCGGCTGCCAGGGCGAGGTCGGCTCCGCCTGCTCGATGGCGGCCGGAGCCCTGGCCGAGGTCCTCGGCGGCTCCCCCGAGCAGGTGGAGAACGCCGCCGAGATCGGCATGGAGCACAACCTGGGCCTGACCTGCGACCCGGTCGGCGGCCTCGTCCAGATCCCCTGCATCGAGCGCAACGGCATGGCGGCGGTGAAGGCGGTCACCGCGGCGCGGATGGCGCTGCGGGGCGACGGCAGCCACAAGGTCTCCCTCGACAAGGTCATCAAGACCATGAAGGAGACCGGGGCCGACATGAGCGTGAAGTACAAGGAGACGGCGCGGGGCGGGCTCGCGGTGAACATCATCGAGTGCTAGGCAGATGGGCCCTGACCAGCGCGTTCGTGTCTTTCAGCGCTGTCAGGGCCTTCCCTGCTTGCACGGCGGAAAGTCCCTGGATCGGCCCTGGGACAGACGCGAAAGTCCCTTCTCCATCGATTTGTGCGACCATCCCCGCCACATTGACGTCCGTGTGGGACGAGACGGCCACGGCGCCTTCGTGGATGAGTACGGCTCCAGCGACAGCCTTGCGAGCAGTGTCCGCTCGCCGCGTTGTCGGGATCACCCCGATACATCCAGTATCGGGGCGACCCTCCGCCTTGCGATCGCACGCACCAGACGCCGCCGGGCCCGCCCTCCGGGCGGACGGCGCTACTTTCGAAACACGCCCTAGGGAGTGTCCGCAAAGTATCGTCGTCCGCCCTCTGGGCGGGGCCCGCGGCGTCTGGTGCGTGCTCTCGCAAGGCGCCGGAGTGTCCTAGTAGCGGAGCTACTCGGGCATTTCGGCAACGCCGCGAGAGTGCGTGCCAGGCGTCGTGGGCCAGACGAGACTTTGCGGACACGACCTAGCCGTTGCCCTGCCCACCCACCACGCCTCCCCGCCGGCCCACGGCTTCGGCTCAGGATCACGGGAGCCGACGGGAGGCCGCTCGGGCGGGAGGTCAGGAAGGCAGGCCCAGCGCGTCCCAGACGACGAAGGGGTTCATGTCCTCGCAGGGGCCGATGGGGGCGGCTCCGTGGTTTCCGCGGGCGGCACGGAAGTGCACGTGGGCGTGGTTCAGCCCGTCTGCCTTGGTGCCCACGGTCGCCCAGCGGGCGCCCTTAGCGAAGGTGGTGCCGATCTTCATCTCGGACCCGTCGCGGAGGTGGCCGAGTGTCAGGCTCATGTTGACGGAGGGGAAGTAGACCTGGATCCAGCGGTGGTAGCCGCCCGCGTCGTAACCGCGCCCCACGACCCGTCCCGCGCCCCATGCGTAGATGCGGTTGCCGGTGGGGGCACCGACGTCGACGCCTTTGTGGCGCTGGTCGCCGTTGCAGCCGAACTTGTAGCCGGAGAAGAACTGGTTGTAGTTCGCGGTGGTCCTGCCGCCCTCCACACCCCACCACGTGCCTGCCGGAAGGCTCGCCTGCGCTTCAACTGACGAGACGGCGGCCGGCGTGGGCGCGGTGGGAGCGGGCGCCGCGGAGGCGCCGATGGCGGTGGTGAGCGACAGTGCGGCGACGGCCGTGGCCGTCACAGCGAGTCGGCTGACGAACGCGCCCATGACAAAACGCATGTGGGTACCCTCCGGTGAATCGAGAGGCGGATGTCGGTGTGCGGTGCTCCATGCGGGTGTGGGAGTTCCGGCGGCCCCGACACGCTGCCGCAGAGGTGCTGAGAGCTCTCTCCCGGAGTTCTTGGTACGTGGCCACCGGGGAGTCCGAACGGGGATGGTGTGGCGGTACGTAAGCGCACGTCCGGTCCGCAGGCCGAGTCACGGAGGGTGCGCGGTGCGCTCAGCCGACGACCAGTCGCAGGTTGTAGGTGTTGAGCACTTCGTTGAGGGGCTGGAAAAGGGCGCCGCAGCCGGATGAGGGGCCGCCCGAGTGGATGCCCTGGGCCTGGCCGCCACTCATGTGGGCGCCGCCCGAGTCGCCGGGGCTGCTGCAGGCGGTGGTGTTCGTGAGGCCCTCGACGACGACTCCGCCGCCGTAGTTGACCGTCCGGTTCTTCGCGATGATTTCCCCGCACCGCCAGCCGGACTTCCAGCCGGAGCGGCATACGGACGCCCCTACGGGCTGGGCTTGGGAGCCGTGCACGATGCGGACGTCGGGCCAGGTGTTGACCCAGGGTTTCAGGGTCCAGTTGCCGCTGGTGACGTCGACCTTGCCGTAGTCTCCGCGGTTGCCGAAGACGCTGCCGCTGGTCTTGCCGAGGAAGGCTCCGTTGTAGCCGTAGACCGTTCCGCCTGGGCGGGTGCAGTGGCCCGCGGTGACGAATTTCTTGCCTCCGTCCGCTCCCCGTGCGCTGAAGCCGACGGAGCAGGCTTTGCCGCCCACCGAGTAGTAGGCGCCGCCGGCGACGTTGTACTCGGGGCGCATGAGGCTGTCCACTTCGGCAACCTGGACAGTTCCGGTCCGCGCTCGTGCTTCGCTGAGGAACCGCCGAACCTCTTCCGTGGAGGTGTGGCCACGCAGTACCTCCACGACGACGCTGTTGCCCACCGTGTGGACGTACCAGCCGGTCACGGCTTGCGGGACGGTCCGTCCGTCGGCCAAGGCGTCAAGGCGGTTCTTGTCGGCGTTCAGATGTGCCAGTGAGTTCCGCACCACGCGTGGTGCGGCACCTGCGGAGGTCACTTCTCCGGCTCTGGTGGCGTCCGTGACGGCCACGACGAGCCGGCCGCTGTCGTTGTCGAACCATGCGCCGGCGTAATCCTTCCCGAGCGCTGCCTTCAGTCCCTGTTCGGTCCGGGCGGCTTCTGCCTCGCGTTCGAGCCGCTCGCCTGCCTGCTGGGGAGTCGTGCGGAGGTCCTTCGCCATGGCGTGCAACATCGGGTCCGTGACGGCCGGACCGCCGGAGTCGGCGGCGCCGGCCGTGCCGGGTATGCCGACGAGCGCTAGGGCGGCGAGTGATCCCGCGAGCAGGCGGGACACGGTGGCTGTGCGCACAGTCGTTCCTCTCTTGTCGGGCGTGTGGTCGAGCCGGGACGCAACAGGCTTGTGGTCAGTAGCCGTTCGGCCCGAGGACGTCGACGAAGAGGGGATCGGGCTGGGTACCGCCGAGGGTGACGCTCTGTGTCACGACCTTGCCGTAGTAGGCGTTGGCGTTGATGGCCTTGCCGTTGCCGATGTAGATGCCCGTGTGGTCGAGGTCGCCGCCGTAGCGGATGCCGTCACGCTTGTTGGTGTCCCAGAAGACCAGATCTCCCGGGCGTGGGGTGGCGACCTTGCGCCCCTGGTTGATCTGCCCCTGCAACCAGTAGTTGAGCTGGAGACCGCGGCCGGTGGCGTTCTTGGTGCCGTGCCAGATGGCGTTGCGGTTGAAGCACTCGCAGTCCATCACCGTCTCGCGGCAGGTCCAGCCGTACTCCAGCTTGTAGGGCACTCCCAGCCGGTTCTTCGCAGCACGGACGACCGCCGACCGCACGGCGGAGAGGGTTGCCACCTCGGTCTCGGACGCGACGGTCCGGCCGCCGCTGTCGGAGACCGTGCTCGCCGCCGCCTGGGGGACGGCGAGCCCGGACAGTGCCAGCAGCGTCACCGCTGCCAGGGACCTGTTTATTCTTCGGGACATGCTTCTCTCCTCTTCCTCGACTGCCGGCAGGCGCGTGGGTGCGTCGACCGGCAGGACCGTAGGCGCCGGGGCGGGACGTCAGAGGCCGTTCGCCGGTCCTTTGACGAGCCGACAGCCGCACGGCTGAGCCGACGCATTCAGTAGGCATGCAAGGAACCGACACCAGGTATAGGCACTTCGACCTACATCGCCCTGCGTCCGCCTCTACCGGCCGTGTTCGATCCTTGGTCACACATGTTTCAACTCAGCTCAGAAGAGCGTCTATTGACAGGATCATGTAGAGCGGCATGCTGGGCGACATGTCGCATGGTCGTGGGCGGTTCGTGGGACGGTCGGCGGAACTTGCCGTGCTGAAGGCACAGTTCGCGGCTGCTGTGGCCGGGCACAGCCGTGTGGTGCTGGTCAGCGGAGACATGGGAGTCGGCAAGTCCCGCTTGGTAGCGGAGTTCCTGGCCAACGGTGTCACCGGAAACCGGGAGGGGGCCGAGCACGGCGACCCTCTTCTCCTCCGCGGGGGATGCATACCGCGCCACGGCGAATTGCTGCCCTACGCACCGCTGTGGGAGGCAGTGGCCAGATACGGGCAGGCCCCCGCAGAGCCGGAAGCCGAGCCGGCTGTGGACGCCCTCGCACGGTATTTGAGGTCCGAAGGCGAGGAACCGGGCTTCCCGCCGGGTGAGGAGAGTGTGCCGCGTGTCGTGTCCACGGCCCAGGCGCTGGGAGACCTCTGCGTGGGCCGTCGTCTGGTTCTCGTTCTGGAGGACCTTCATTGGAGTGACCCCTCCACCCAGGCCCTGCTCACCCATCTCGTACGCACCGGCCGGCCAAGGGGTGCCTTGGTGATCGGCACGTACCGCGACGACGAACCACCGAAGGCACCGTCATCCTGTTCCTGGCCGGCGGAGCTCGAGCTGCTCGGAGCCCACCGGGTGCGTCTGACCGGTCTGGACGCGGACGCTTCCGGAGTTCTGGTTCGCGCCCTGCTCGGTCCGGACACGGCGGACACCCGGGTGGCGTCCGTCGTCGAACGTGCCGGGGGCAACCCACTGGCACTGGAACAGCTCTGTCTGTCGCCTCCGGGCCCACACCTTCCGACGACGACGCTCACGGATATTCTCACCGCCCGGGTCAACGCACTCGACGCACAGGTGCGGGCGGTGGTGAATGCCGTCGCGGTGGCGGGAGGGCAGATGAGTCATGCTCTGCTTTCCCTGGTGACGGGCGTGGAGGAGCGGGCACTGCTGGCGGCGTTGCACCGTGCAGGCCGGCATCACCTCATCCGGCCGCAGCCCGGCAGCGGTGACTACGCATTGCGCCATCCACTGATGGGCGAGGTGCTGTACAGCACGATGCTGGCCGGAGACCGGCAGAGACAGCATCGGGCGCTCGCCACGACGCTCGTCTCGCATCCGCATCTGTCCCCGCAGCACGGCTTCGGACTGTGGGCACAGGCGGCTCATCACTTCGACGCGGCGCAGGAACGCGAATCCGCGCTCGCTGCGCATCTGCGTGCCGGCCTCGCCGCCCACGACGTATCAGCGGTGTCCGAGGCGCGGCATCACTTCGCGCGGGCCGAGACCCTGTGGTCGGACCTGGCAACCGTCGACATGTCCTTGCCGGTGGACCGCGACTCGCTGCGCATGCACTTGGCGGAGGTCTCCTACCTCGACGGTGACGCGACGGCGGCCGTCACCTGGATACGGCGCGTGCTGGACGTCGTCGACGCAGGACGCTCGCCGGTGCGCGCCGCGGTGCTGTACGAGCGGCTCGGCCGGTACCTGTGGGCAGCGGGATGTTCCAGCGACGAGATGCTCGGCGCGTGTCGGGAGGCCGTGCGGCATGCCCCCAGCTGGGCGCCGCGCGAGCGCGCCCAGGCGCTCGCCTCGATGGCGCAGGCCCTCATGCTGGCCACGAGGTTCACTGAGGCCGACGCCTACTGCCGCGACGCCCTGCGCGTCGCGGAGTCCTCCGGGAACCATCG